>NZ_JAAHHU010000030.1:0-64373 GCF_010672095.1 Moorena sp. SIO3I6
CTCAAGGGGTGGGTTTTCACCACCATCCTACAGATAGTTAGGATTTCTGGGTTTTCCCCGCGAATCCCCCTAGTTTTACCCCTCCTGTTTCAGGAGGCTCTTCCTAGGAACGAGCCGCACTCCATTTATCGGTGCGGATAACTTTGGCTGGCGTTTTCATCTGTTTCTTTGCTACTCTATTTTTAGTAAATACGGCTATTCTAGATAGGTCAAGCACAAGGCAAAAGAAAACTCAAAAAAGGATGAGAGGAATCCCGGTTTATTATGATGAACTAAAAAAAAACACACCATAATGCTGACCGATACGGCATGGAATAGATTGCGAGCTTCTGCCAAAGAAACAAATATCAGCGTTGGAGAACTAATAGAGCGCTGGGCTAGAGATAACTGATTACTCCTTAACCCCCACCTGGCAAGCCGTTCGCGTAGCGTGGCCATAGGCCAGGTGGGGGAATGCGTCGTATCATTGTTCAATTCCATTGGCAAGTGTGCTCCTTTGCTGATTGAGGTTACTATTTTTGAAAACTTTCCTGAGAAGTCTCTGGTTTCAGCCCCTGTTGCTATTATTTTGGATTACTATTGGCAGTGTTTTACGCTTCACTAACCTCACCCTGAAGTCCCCCTGGACCGATGAATTTGCCACAATCGTGTTCAGCTTGGGCAATAGTTATCAAACCTTACCCCTAGACCAAGCCATTTCCCTATCTACCCTGTTACAACCACTGGCATTTAATCCAGAATCGGGAGCATCAGCAGTTATTCATCATTTATTTACTGAGGATCACCACCCTCCCCTATATTTTGTCCTGGCGAACTGGTGGATGAGGCTATTTTCCTTCGGTGTACAGGCGTTCGATGGAACATCGTTACAGCATAGCGACTTAGTAATTTGGGGGATGCGATCGCTTCCCGCCCTGTTCGGTATAGTATCAATTCCAGTAATCTATGGACTGAGCTGGGTAGGGTTTCGTTCCCGGTTAGTGGCTCAACTAGCAGCAGCAATTATGGCTGTGTCTCCCTACGGTGTCTTTCTAGCCCAGGAAGCCCGTCATTACACCTTAGCTATTTTGTGGGTAATGGCATCCCTGTGCTGCTTAGTTATTGCTGTACAACATCTTCAACGCCAGACTGTTCTACCGATTTGGATATCCCTGTCTTGGGTAGTGGTTAATTGTTTAGGTATAGCAACCCACTATTTTTTTCTCCTGACCCTGTGTGCTGAGGCCATGGTTTTATTAGGACTTTGGGGATTAGCCAAAATTTCTCCTTCTCGACCCTATCCCATCCTGCCCATTGGTGCAGTTGCTGTAGGTAGTGCTATGGGAGGATTAGTTTGGTTACCGGTGTGGCTATCGAGTTACGATGCTCAGATGACTGAATGGATTATCAGTAGCACTGAAGGGAGTTGGGCTTGGAGCAAGCCAATTTTTCAAGCTTTCGCTGCTTGGATCACCATGTTATCGCTATTGCCGGTAGAGTCATCTTCCCTGATCGTGGTCATTGCTTCGGGTTTGGTGATGTTAGTGTTTCTAATCTGGTTGCTCCCGATTCTCTATCGCTATCTAAAAATACAACTAAATCACCCTCAGACTGGTTTGGTCACAGGGGTTTTAGGGAGTTTCTTGATTAGTGCGATCGCATTATTTTTTGGTATTACTTACTGCCTTGGTACTGACCTCACCCGTGGTGCTCGGTATAGTTTCGTTTACTTCCCTGCTGTGATTGTCTTAGTAGCAGCCGCCCTAGCCGTGAGTAACCCTCGCGCCTCAACCACAAATTCCACTGACAATAGTAGCCCTAGTAGACCAAAAACCATAGCGCTAGTTTTGATAATGGGGTTTTTGAGTAGTATTACCGTAGTCAGCAATCTAGGCTATCAAAAATACTATCGTCCAGATTTATTGGTACCCATAATTGAACAACAGTCATCAGTACCGATACTAATTGCTACTACTCACAACACCTTGGTACAGACTGGTGAAATGATGGGGCTGGCTTGGGAATTCCAACAGAAGGCTGATCAAAAACTATCCTCCGTCAATCCCCAATTTCTATTGGCACATCAAGACCAAATTCGGTGCCAGCAGACAAATTGTCCGGCTGCTCTCACTCTTAAACAAACTGTCGCTGATTTGTCAAGTACCCTAGATTTATGGTTGGTGAATTTTAACGCAACAGTTGAAGAGTTACCTAATTGTTCTGCTGAGAATTCTGTTAATAATTTAATATCCGTGGATGGTTACCAAGCTCAGGTTTATCACTGTCTTGATCCTCAGCTATCAGCTGTCAGCGATCAGCCGTCAGCTTATTTTATTCAATAGCTGATAACTGATAACTGATAGCTGATAGCTTACACAAAATATGCGATAGTATCTTTTGTAACAAACTTTAATTAAACCCACCCCCATGAGTATCGCCCCCCTAAGCTGGCAAGAACTAGAAGCTCTGACGGATTTTAAAATAGATACCGTTAATGGAGCTACTAACGCTCAATCTTGTTTGCGCCTATTTGGTTTTAGTGAATCTGATATTCGGGTTACCCTATACCGGGATCACCACGCTTGGTGCCCTTACTGCCAGAAAATTTGGCTATGGTTGGAAGAAAAACAAATTCCTTATCGTATCCAAAAAATTACCATGTTTTGTTATGGTAAGAAAGAACGTTGGTACAAGCAGAAAGTGCCATCCGGAATGCTACCAGCCCTAGAGCTAGATGGTAACTTTATCACCGAAAGTGATGACATTTTAATCGGATTAGAGCGGGTTTTTAAACCCTTAGAGCAAAGCATGAAAGACCCGGCTGTCATAAAGCTAAGGCAGTTGGAGAGACTTCTGTTTAGAGCTTGGTGTACTTGGCTGTGCTATCCTACACGTTCATCTAAAGAAGAGCAACATCACCAAGACCAATTTATTCAAGTGGTGGAGATGGTGGAAAATGCCCTAAGCTCCACTCCAGGTCCTTACTTTCTGGATCAGTTTGGTACTGTTGATGTGATTTTCATGCCTTATGTCGAACGCATGAATGCCAGTCTTTATTACTACAAAGGCTATTCTATGAGGGAAGAAAATCCCCGATTGGCAGCTTGGTTTGAAGCCATGGAAACCCGACCTACCTATCGTGGCACACAGAGCGACTTCCACACCCATGTCCATGATTTGCCTCCCCAGATGGGGGGTTGCTGGCCAAACGATAAACCCCAGACGTTAGTCAATCAGGCACGGGTAGACAATGGTCCTTGGGAAGGGCTACCGGATGTAACTTACCCAGAACCGGAAACTTCCCGTACTGAAGCTCTCCAACGAGTGCTTAAACACCGCACCAATATCATTCGAGTTAACCCCGCCGACGAAACCTTGTTTGATCCAGCCCTGCGTTGTGCCTTGACACACATGATTACCGGGGAAACCTGTATGCCACCGTTGGGTTCAGATCCTGCTCTTAGATATTTGCGCGACAGAATTAGTGTTCCTCGGGATATGTCTATCTATGCTGCTAAGAGGCTCAGAGAGTCTCTGGAAAAAACTGCCTCTTTAGTAGGACATGGTCAAGGTTCTGCTATTCCCATCCGTCACCGACGTGACCAAGATCCAGCTAACTTTGCCAAGGCGATCTAGAGTTGCGATTAGCCCGAAGGGCGTTGGCTAGCGAACGCATTAACTTTATCCAGCACATTAATCGTAGGGTGGGCAGTGCCTACCAACCCTATGACCAGCTTGGTGAATTTGTCTGATCCACTGCCCACCCTACATCTGTTGGAGTCAGGAGTTAAAAGCTTGGAGTCATAATAAATTAGAGGCATTGGCCAATAGCTCTAAATAGAACCCAACTAAATTAATAAATTAACAATGACTAACAACGGCTCGAACAGATTAGATCGAATTGAAGCAACATTAGAACAGATGCTAGCTGTTCAACGTGAACTACAAGAAACACAATTAAGGTTTCAAGAAACACAATTAAGGTTTCAAGAGAACCAACAACGACAAGAGACAATATTAGAACAGATGCTAGCTGTTCAAGCTGAACTACAAGCTGGTCAACTTGAACTACAAGCTGGTCAACTTGAACTACAAGAAAGACAATTAAGGTCTCAAGAGAACCAACAACGACAAGAAAGGATATTAGAACAATTGATTGGATATAGCATCACCCAGGAATCTGATAAATTAGATTTAGAGGAAAGAATGAATGCCTTAGAGCAACGAGTTAGAGGATTAGAAAATCGGTGAATTCCCTCTTAGCTCAATTAATGCTTGGTTTTAGGCAAAGGGCAAATCCTAAAGTGGGCAGTGCCTAGCAAACCGATGGCTAGCTTGGTGAATCTGCCTGATCCACTGCCCACCCTACATCAAGCTCAATACAAATACAGGGTTGTATAGCAATGAAAACTAAATCTATGAATGGGGATAAGTCCCAACGGGCAAGCAGAAAGAATCATCTACTAGCAGCAGATAGTAAAAAGAAAGATAAGAAAAAATTAAATAAGGAAAAATTAAATAAGAAAAAACTCAAGAAACAAAAGAAGGCCAATCTACCCAATTCAGAACGAAGAGTGTTCTACCACATTTCTGAGGCAGAAGGCAGCTCTAAACTTCCCAGGAAAATTTATGAAAAGGAGCTTGCCCGTCTGCAATTGGAACTGGTGAAAATGCAATACTGGACTAAACATACTGGGACCCGGATTGTGATTGTGTTTGAAGGACGTGATGCAGCCGGTAAGGGAGGCACTATTAAACGGATTACCGAACCCCTAAATCCACGTGGCTGCCGAATTGTGGCATTGGGTACACCCAGTGATCGGGAAAAGACCCAATGGTATTTCCAGCGCTATGTAGCTCATCTGCCCGCAGCCGGTGAAATTGTCTGTTTTGACCGCAGTTGGTACAATCGAGCTGGGGTGGAGCATGTGATGGGTTTTTGTACCGATGCACAGTATCAGGAATTCATGCAAACCTGCCCACAATTTGAGCGGATGTTGGTCAGATCTGGCATAATTTTGCTGAAGTATTGGTTTTCAGTCAGCGATGAAGAACAAGAGCGACGCTTCCAATCTCGCACCACCGATCCCGCTCGTCGCTGGAAGCTCAGCCCGATGGATCTAGAATCTCGCGATCGCTGGGTGGAATATTCTCAAGCAAAAGACAACATGTTGGCTCACACCAATATTCCAGAAGCCCCCTGGTTTACGGTGGAAGCTGATGACAAAAAGCGTGCTCGCCTTAATTGCATCAGTCATATTCTGAGTAAGATTCCCTACGTTGATATGACACCGGAACCTCTAGAATTACCCCCACGCAAGAAGGCTCCCAATAATTATGTGCGCCCACCTCTGTATGAGCAATTCTTTGTGCCCCAGTTGTATTGAAATTTGGGAACGTCCTAAAATTCAGGACTTAGGGGTTTATTCCTGTATATTATTTCATTATCCTTTGGCTGATCAAAGAACTGATAACCATTCCGATAAGCTGCTCTAGGGTCAAGTAAATACTGAATCTTTTGTGATGTTTCTTCAATAGCATGTATAATCCTGCCAAGGATATCAGTTTGCTTAGCTTTAACTAGCAACAAACACTGATTAGGATAAAAAACAACAATCAGCAAAGTATCTCTAGATTCAATGAATATTTTTTCGTTGTTTACCAGACTAGGTAAGCGGTTAATAGATTTGTGAAACTCGATTATTTGATCTGCTATTTTTAGAGTTTCAGTTTTATTTAATTCACCTATATATTCAGTAATAGGTAACTGTTTATAGAGGATAACTGCACCTACAATGTCATCATTATCAGCTACTAAATCCCTAACAATTATATCGTAATATTGTGGTTGTTTTGACATCATATTGATTCTGGTCATGGGATTATTTTTGATTAAACTACTCTAGAACAGGGAACAGGTAATATCATGTCCGGTTGAGTACTTATACTAAGCGCCTTCTGCCTTCTGCCTTCTGCCTTACTTTAGCCAAAGTGTAAGTATTCAACCGGACATGATATTAATTATGTCTTTGCTGATCTCTCAGCGATGATTGCTTGACATCTGCCTTAAGCAAAAAGCCACTGTAGGCAGTCATACGGTGTTCGTGGAAATCTAGACCTTCAATTTCTGCTTTTTCTGTAACTCTCAGACTTGAGGAAAGTATGCTTTTAACAAATAACCAAGCCAGCCAGCTCATGACAACCGTTGACAGACCTACTGCAACAATGCCGAGTAGTTGAATAAAAAGCTGCCGGATACTATCTATCCCGCCACCACAGAATAGTCCGGCTACTGGACCGTTACCAATACTATACAAATCACCAGGTCCTTCACTGAAAAGAGCTAAAGCCAGTGTTCCCCAGACTCCACTGACAAGATGGACAGAAATAGCACCTACTGGATCATCAATTTTCATCCTGTCCCAGAAGTCCACTGAAAAGACCACAATTATTCCTGCCAGCAGACCTATAGCAATAGCTTTACCAATCGTAACGAATGCACAGGATGCAGTAATAGCTACTAAACCCGACAGTACTCCGTTAATAATCATAGTGGGGTCAGGCTTACTGTCAGGATCCCTTGGGTCAAACCAGGTAGTTATAGCTGCGGCAATACCCCCTGCACAAGCTGCTATATTCGTCGTGAGGACAATATGGCTAATGGAGTTGGGATCTAAATTCGTTGTTCCGGGATTAAAAATGCTTGAGCCGGGATTAAAACCAAACCAGCCCAGCCATAAAATCGAGCAACCTAGAATCGCCAGGCTGAGATTGTGTCCGGGCAGCCCATAGGAGACGCAATCTATATATTTGCCCTTGCGTGGTCCGAGAAGGTAAGCACCTACTAAGGCAGAGCCACCGCCTACGCAGTGAACTACCGTTGAACCAGCAAAGTCCCAAAATTTCAGCCCTTGTAGCCAGCCTCCTCCTAGCCAGCCTCCTCCCCAAATCCAGTGACCCGTGATTGGGTAAATGATGCCCACAAGTAGAACGCTGAACAGACAAAACGCCGAAAATTTGATGCGCTCGGCCACTGCTCCAGACACAATAGTGGCAGCAGTTCCAGCAAAAACCAGTTGAAAAAAGAACTTGGCGTTAAGGGGTATACCAATATCTTTTAGTGAATAGAAGACACCGTTGTAGGCTTCTCCTATGGCTGGACTATTATCTAATCCTGAAAGGAACAAGCCATTGAAACCTAAAACAGGGTTTCCATCACCAAACATGACAGCAAAGCCAACTGCCCAGTAAGCGACTGTAGACAGGGCAAACACAATCAGGTTTTTAGTCAAAATGTTGGCGGCGTTCTTTTGGCGGCAAAGACCAACCTCCAACATCCCAAAGCCCGCGTTCATGAAGAATACTAAACAACCAGTGAATATCACCCAGATAGTATCCACGGCAATTTGAAGAGATGCAAGGGTAGTCTTAAAAGGTAGATTCTGGGCTACTGCTACCTCGGTACACAACACCATGATTATTGCGATTAAGGGCAAGCAAACTTTCCAGCTTTGCAGCCTCCAACCGGTGGTACACCTTGACCTTTTACGGTTTTGTTTAGACATTAGTAATCAAAGGTTTAGTGCTTAGAATAAAAATCAATACTTGTAAGCATTCAGCCGTCAGCTTTCAGCCGTCAGCTTTCAGCTTTCAGCGTAGACCCCTGAATTAATTAATTTTTTTTTGCCTTAGGCTACTAGTGAAAACTCTTTTAGCGTAGATAAAATTTTGGCGTAGATAACACCCTAATCTTAAATCAGCCTAAGTCATGAGTGACCATTGACTTGGCTTATCCTTACACTAGTTCCCTTGATTCTATGAGTAACTGAATCTATTTGTTACCTGGGCACTTGACAGTGTTGTTCCAGGAAGCAGTTAAGCTCTATCTTACTCTTATAGTAGAGGATATTGTCAATGTTGTATGCTAACCTTAGCCTTTTTCTTTTTTTATTCGTCGAAATATATTCCTGTTTTTTTACTATCGTAAAATTTAATTATTCAGCAGTCAGCTGTCAGCAGTCAGCGGTCAGCCGTGAGCTAAAAGCTCACGCTACTTGAGGTGCCGTCAGCCGTCAGCTAGCGTGCCCATCGCCCATAAGCTGATAACTGTTCCCGTAGCGTGCCCGTAGCGCATAAGCTGAATGCTTACGATGCACCCAACCAGGATTGATGATTGTGATATTTTTGGCATCATGGAAGTAACTCCTTTTTAGGAGGGAGGAAAGCCGCGCTGGTCGTGGTTAACAGTTGTAACCAGCGCGGCTATTAGTATCGGTCGTCACTTTCTATAGTATACATAACTCCTCGAAAAAATGCAAGGGGTATTTTTTCTTTTTACATTTATTTACAAATAAAAGTTTTAGGGATTTGTCTACTCACTTATGTTGAATTTGTACAGTATTTTTCATTGGCTTATATTTTGAGATACCACGGAATATGGAACAGGTAACAGGGAACAGTGAATATATAAAAAATCGGTTTACATGATAGAATAGCTAAGCTTTTTTACCTTGAAATTTGATACTACTCAGTTATCACAAAAAACTCAAACCCTATCCCCTTACTCCCGACTCCCGACTCCCTGCTCCCTACTCCCTTTGCTAAAGTTATATAATAAAACTATCAGTCAGATCGTTAAACTATGGAACCATTAGCTGCTGCCGTTGTCGCTATTTATACTGTGCTCGCCACTAAAGCCCTAGAAAAAACTGGGGAAAATGTTGGGCAAGTTGTCTGGGACCAGACTAGCCAGTTTGTAGAATCCCTGAGAAACCAGTCTCCAGATACAGTAATGGCTATCGAGCAAGCTCCAGGGGTACCTCTTAATTATGCCGAGGTGGTATTGGAAGTAGAAGCAGCAGCCAAGCAAAATCCCGAAGTTGCCCAAGCCATCGATGGTTTGGTGACTACTGTTGATGCTGAAGCTTTGCCTAACTTAGAGTCAATTCGTCAAGAGATTATCAAAGCCTTGGAATCCCATCAAGCTACTAGTGATAATTACAACATTGAGAATGTGATTGAAAACGTGGAGAACTTTGCAAAAGGGGATATTAATCAAGGTAATACTAATATTGGAAGAGATAATATTGGAGGAGATAGTATTGGTCGAGACAAAATTAGTTATTATTGACTGCAGTCGCCTGGGAGGCAGGTTAAAAAAACTCGACCAAATCAAGCACCCCCACTACCTCCGTATTATGTCGAACGCCCGGAAGTAAGCGAACAACTAAAACAAAAGCTTTTATCCCAAGAAACCGCTAAAGCTGGCACCTTAGTAGTTAGTGCAATCTATGGCTTAGGAGGCATTGGCAAATCCACCTTAGCTGCAGCCTTAGCCTATGACAAAGAGGTTCAATCCCATTTTACCGATGGGATTTTTTGGGCAACCTTAGGTCAGCAACCTGATATTTTCTCGTTTCTAAGTACGTGGATACAGGCATTAAGAGATTATGACTTCAAACCGATTAATATTGATAGCGCTTCTTTACAATTAAGAACATTATTATCTGATAAAAAAGCGTTGCTAGTCGTGGATGATGTTTGGCATCCTGACCATGTTGAACCCTTTCGAGTAGCAGGAGATGGCTGTCGGGTTTTGGTTACGACTAGAGAAGCTCCGGTTAACGGTGCGATTCGCTATGATTTGGACGTGATGACTCCAAAGCAATCCTTGGAGTTATTAACCGGTTGTTTACAGCTTTGTTCAGATGAATCGACCTCACTCCCTTTAGCTGCAAGCCCCCTAAATCCCCCAATTCTGGGGGACTTTAACTCAAGTTCCCCCCAAAGTTGGGGGGCTAGGGGGGCGAAAATTGCTGTAAACAACCAGTTAACTAATCAAGAACTCGACTATGCTAAAACCTTAGCCAAAACTGTGGGCTACTTACCCCTAGGATTAGAATTAGCGGCTGCCCAAGTTAGGGATGGATTCTCTTGGGAAGAGTTACTGGATGAGTTGCAAGCAGAAATTGCTGACTTAGAAGCCTTGGATCGATTGGAAGCAGAGGAAGAGCCAAATGACGCGAAGCGCAAAAACTACAGTCTAGTGGCTTCCTTTAATCTCAGTTTAAAGCGATTATCTGCCGAGAGATTGCAAAAATTTGCTTGGTTAGGGGTACTGCCGGAGGATGTCACCATTACTGAAACCATGGCGACAACGTTATGGAACTGTAATTCAGTTAAAGCTAAAAAGACGTTAATTTACTTAAAACAAAAAGCGTTATTACTACCAGGGGTCTCTAGTACACAAAAAACTAACTATCGCCTCCATGACCTGTTACATGATTTAGCCCGTAATCTGCTGCAACCAGAGCTAGGATTATCAATACCCGAAGCCCATCAGCAATTATTAGAACGTTATCAAACTAAGACCAATAAGGAATTATGGCATACCTTAACCGATGATGGTTATATCTATAGCCAATTAACCTGGCATCTAGAGAAAGCCCAAAAGATAGATGAAATTCATCAACTCCTGAAAGAAGAAACTCCAAAAGGAGATAACGGTTGGTATTGGCAGTGTGAGAGACAGGGGAAAACTGCCAATTTCATCAAGGATGTATCGAGAGCTTGGGCAATAGCAGCAGCTAAGTTTACAGAAAATCCTACAGAATCGATTAGTTTACAGTGTCGTTATGCTCTGATTACGACATCTCTCAACAGCTTGGCCGGAAAGATTCCTCCAGAGTTAATGGCAGCATTAGTTGAGAACGAAATCTGGACGCCAGCCCAGGGACTAGCTTATGTGCGACACAGGAAAGATTCTAAAGGTCAAGCAAAGGGTTTGAAGGCAATCATTGAGTATCTCCCGTCTTCTTTATTGCCTTCAGCCTTAAAAGTTGCCAGAGGAATTGGGCATAAATACTATCGAGCTTTAGCCTTACTCGGCTTAGCCTCCCATTTGCCAGAAGTCTTACCAGAAGCCTTAGATTGCGCCAGAGGGATTGGGTATAAATACGACCGAGCACAAGCCTTAATCGCCTTAGCCCCCCACTTGCCCCAAGTGTTGTTATACCAAGCCTTAGATTGCGCCAGAGGGATTGGGTCTGAATACGACCGAGCATTAGTCTTAGTCGCTTTAGCCCCCCACTTACCCGATGTGTTACCAGAAGCCTTAGATTGCACCAGAGGGATTCCGGATGAAGAATATCTAGCAAAAGCCTTAATCGGCTTAGCTCCGCACTTATCGGAAGTGTTTTTACAGCAAGCCTTAGATTGCGCCAGAGGGATTGGCAATCAATACGACCGAGCAAAAGCCTTAATTGGCCTAGCTCCCTACTTACCCGATGTGTTACCAGAAGCCTTAGATTGCGCCAGAGGGATTGGCAATCAATACGACCGAGCAAAAGCCTTAATGGCCTTAGCTCCCCACTTACCCGATGTGTTACCGGAAGCCTTAGATTGTGCCAGAGGGATTTGGCTTCAATACGACCGAGCCAGAGCCTTAATCGGCTTAGTCCCCCACTTACCCGATGTGTTACCAGAAGCCTTAGATTGCGCCAGAGAGATTGGGTCTGAATACGACCGAGCACAAGCCTTAGGAGCCTTAGCCCCCCACTTATCGGAAGTGTTGTTACACCAAGCCTTAGATTGCACCAAAGGGATTGGGGATCAATCCGACCGAGCACAAGCCTTACGAGTCTTAGCCCCCCACTTATCGGAAGTGTTGTTATACCAAGCCTTAAATTGCGCCAGAGGGATTGGGTCTGAATACTACCGAGCACAAGCCTTAATCGGCAAAGCCCCCCACTTATCAGAAGAGTTGTTACACCAAGCCTTAGATTCCGCTAGAGCCCTTGGGTTTGAATACGACCGAGCCAGTACCTTAGAGGGCTTGATCAAGACCTTAACTCCTTCGTTCGTTGATTTTCCTCTTTGGCAACAAATTCTTGATGGTTTAGCTAGTCTAACCCGTCCCAATTTTCTTAGAGCTCTTCCCCAATTAGCGCCTTTAATCATCAAGTTTGGGGGTATTGAAGCCCTAAAAGAAACGGTGGCAGCGGTTGATGATGTTAGCCGATGGTGGAGGTAGGGAGTAGGGAGTAGGGAGTAGGGAGTAGGGAGTAGGGAAGAAATAAAGGGAACAGCGGATCTGGGAATCGGGAATCGGGAATCGGGAGTCGGGAATCGGGGCAATAAAATTGAATGTACCTCATCAATACGAGAAACCCTATCAATTCAGATACTTACTCACAAATTCTGATGGAGTTAAGCACTCAAACTCTGCTGTTTTTTGGGCTAATACTTTAATTAACTTATGATTGGCAGATATAAAATATTGGGATTGACCAAGTTTCGCTGTCAGATAAACCCCAACATCTTCACGAGGTATTATCCCCAACGCTTCGATTTTAGCTAATTGAGAATCATCAACCTGAACATAACAAACGTTGAAATTATTCCAAATTCGTCCAATAATTTCTCCACTCCAATCTTTATTCTTTAACCGTTTAGCAACTCGGGCAATCTGGTCAATCAACTCTTTAGAAATAACCACAGCAACAGGATTATTATTTGGAACTTCCCAGCCCAGCCATTGTAAAATCATATTTTCAGGACTTTCTGGTTGAATCGCTCCGATGATATAAACATTATTATCTAGAAAAATTAACTTATGAACCATTTTATCTAGGTCTGTTTTCCTTGACGCTCTTGAGCAATTTCCTGCTTAATATCCTGCACAAGCTCAATAATTTTCTCCCTTGAATCATACCCCGATTCTGTCAACGCTTGCTTTAATCCCTCTTGCAACTGCTTGGCTGATAGGAGTGGTTGCTGTTGATAGTTACTGACTTGTTCCCAAAACTTATTGACCTCCCCATCTGTTTCGTCAAACAGAATAATTACCCGTACTGGCTTAGGGGGAGTACCTTCAATTGGGTAGTCTAAGGATAATTGACCTGATGGATCAATTTTTCCACTAGCAGTAATTGCTTTTATCATAACTAGTTGTAGTGGTGGAGTATGTTAACTACTATAATTTTACAGTATTTTTCAATTGGGTAAAGTGGAAAGTTCTGGATTTTAGGGAGTCGGGAGTAGGGAATCGGGAGTAGGCATGCTAGCAATAGGCAAGAGTTAATCAAGGATAGCGGAATTATTATTAGCTTGACTGGGTGTGAAGTGAACGGGTGTTAGGATTCAGTTGATGCCTGTGCTATGGGGAAGAATCGCGCTAAGCTAATGTTAGCTTAATCATGGGCAAGTTTAGTTTTGCTAACTCAGCTAGACTATAGGTAAGCTCAATCAATAATAATCAACACTATCCTCCAAACAATACTATCCATGGAAAACGTCAATCAAATCACTTTAAATTTACCCACAGATTTGCTGAAAACTACAGAGTAAATAATTCAGACAGGACTAGTCAATACTCTTGAGGCATTAGTTGTATTAGCCTTGCATAAGGAAATTGCAAAAATTCAAGGATTACAGCAACAAAATCAACAGCTACCAGAAAATAGCAATGGTGTAGATGATCCCATTTGGGGACTCGGAGACAATCCAGTTGTAGGTGGAGTCAGTTTAGAATGAAGAATGAAGAATGAAGAATGAAGAATGAAGAATGAAGAATGAAGAATTTAGAATTCGGTAGCAAGTATTGGGACAGTCTGTCCCGTAAAGCCAAATGACTGAGGATGAATTCAAACTTGAAATTGCGCTGATGCTGTATAATCAAGAAAAAATCAGCAGTGGCAAAGTCGGTTTTTGTAATCTTTAATTAAACGGTTATTTTTGAATAATTTAATAAAGGTAACTCTTGACCTCTAGCTTGGTAATCTTCTACCAAAAGCTCTAACACTTCTTTAGCATTTTTGAGAGCCTCTTCGTAGCTGCTGCCATGGGTATGAGCATAAGGACCAAATTCTGGTAAACTAGCAATGTAGGTTTGGTCTTGCTCTGACCATTGAATTAAGATACTATAGTGGTTTTTCATCTGTATTTATTTCTGTAAATTATCTAAGTCTCTACTCCCCTCTGATTCCCGATTCCCGATTCCCGATTCCCGATTCCCGATTCCCGATTCCCTAATTAAAAACCACTATAATTAATTAACCGTTTCAATTCATAATCCCGACTAAAATTTCCAGCAACTCGGTTAGCTCTTCTGGGACGATGTAGCGCTTGGGGTCTTGTTGTATAGAACGTTCTTGGCGATTAAAAGTACCGAAACGCCAGTCTTCTCCGGTGGTAACAATGCCGTACAAAATTCTCTGGTCAGACTGGAGCCACTGATCAAGGGCAACCAACTCCACCGCCAGTTGAGTGAAGCCCCTTACCAGATCAGATTGTTTGGCTTCGATCACAATCACGTTATGGTTGGCAATATAATAATCTAAGGTTCCCCGCAGGTGTTCGCTAACGGCGATGGAATATTCAATGTAAATGCGGTGATTAGTTAGATCCACTACTTCAAACAGAATTGGTGCGATCAGGGCTTCCCGACGGGCAGTTTCGTTGATCAGCTCGATGCGCTTGCGGTTACGCTGGAGTTGGTGCAGCAGGGGTTCAATAGGCGCAGTGAAGGGCTGACGAGGGAGATCGATATGCGATCGCACAAGGGTACAGTCAAATTCAGCCAAGATATCTTCTAGGGTAAAGGGAAGGTGAAAATATTGGCTAAAACTGTAAGGCTGTCCAGCTTTGAGAATGCGGCGGCGGTTCATTTGTGGTTAGTCTTCATTTGTTGACATCTCAACTAGAGCCGTTCTCATCTAAAGAACGCATCTTAATAACTTTAGCAGGAATTCCCACTACCGTTGCCCCAGCCGGTACATCTGATAAAACTACAGCATTAGCACCAATATTTGCCCCATTACCAATAGTCACCTTGCCAAAAATCTTGGCACCAGCACCAACATTGACACGTTTTCCTAAAATGGGGGCATCCAAAGGACGATCTAAGTAACGATTACCCAAAGTTACCCCTTGACGCAGAATACTATCATCACCAATGGTGCAATCCCCATGAATAACAATCCCACTTTGATGCTCAATAATTACTCGGCGACCAAGCTTTACCGTGTAAGGTAATTCAATCCCATAGGTATTACGAACTTTACGATATAATGCTCGGTATAGAATACTAAAGGGAGCCCGTAGTAACTTCGGTTCGATCTTCATTCTCCAGACTCCAAACCGCTGCACCGCCACAGCCCGAAATCCAGGCTTAGTCCAATCACAACCATGGGCCTTCCAATCTTCTTTAATTTGTTGCCAAAGTCCCAACTTATCGGTTTTTGGCTGGGTAGAATTTGCCGTTAAATCTGTTGGCATCACCATAATATTTTTTTAGAATGAATAATTTAGAATGAATAATTTAGAATGAATAATTTAGAATGAATAATTTAGAATGAATAATTTAGAATTGGGAATCGGGAATAGTCCATCAGCTTTGTATAACAGGCTTCGATGCTGTGGCACCCGCATTATATGAGGTACACTTCTCAACCTCAAAGTCCCCCTTATTAAGGGGGATTTAGGGGGATCCCTTTGTACCTCATGGGTATAAGATTTGCTATAAGCTGATAGCTAAAAGCTAATCACGAAATCTTCGGACTACTAAAGGCACCACCTTTACAAAACACACTATTGCGGAGAAAATCACTAAGTAAGTGGGGCGGCTCAAGATTGGGCTTACCTTGAACCACTCGGCGCAATTGCCACAATAAATAACTAGAAGCCCAGGTATGATCGGCTAGAGCAGCGTAAAACCAACCATAGTTTTTAAGAAAATACCGTCGTCGAGAATCAAAGACATACTGGGGTCGGCGTTTGGGTGGACGTTTGGTGTCGGTAACACCTGAACTTTGGCCAACTAAGTGGACTACGCGACTTTCAGGGACATACCAGCATTCCCAGCCAGCTCTCTGGGCTTGCAGGCAAAAGTCCATTTCTTCGTAATACATGAAATAAGCTTCATCGATCAGGCCAACCTGCTCAAACACTTCCCGGCGAACAATCATACTTGCTCCAGCAACCCAATCCGTTGGACAGGGTTGGTCAGGAATCGGTGGCCAAACTACCCACTCCGATAATAATTTCGATACGATACCGAGACGCAAACCAGAATCTAGCTCACTGAGGACGGTATGAAACCGAAATGCTGAACACTGAGGGGTACTGTCAGGCTCTTCCAGGCGAGACCCAGCAATACCCACCTGGGGATGGTCACTCATAAATTCCACCAGGGTTTTGATGGCTCTAGGACGAACAATGGTGTCTGGATTGAGCAACAACACATAATCCGGTGGCTGATTAGACTTCAGAGCTGGGCGGATCACAGCGTTATTGCCAAACGCAAATCCACCATTGTGCTCTAGTGGCATCACCGATGCCCAACTACCCCAGTTTTCGTTTGCGATCGCATTTTTAATGGCAACAGCCGATCCATCCCCAGAGGCATTATCTGCCACTACCACCCGAGTATTCGATAAACCTGGGATTTCATCCGCTAAAGAGCGTAAGCAATCAATAGTTAAACTAGGGGTTTTGTAGTTAACAATTACTATAAGTAAAGAATTTATGGTATTGTTTTTTACTTCATTATACATAACTACTTTTGTGCTTTATTTAGCTTATACATTAAGAATTAATTGTTAGTTATTTTGCTATTTTTTAAATTCAAAAAATAGCGTTTTTAAAACCGTAAAAATTAACACGTTTTTTTACCCTACTCCCTACTCCCTACTCCCTATTCCCTATTCCCGATTCCCTACTCCCTACTCCCTACTCCCTACTCCCTGCTATATCATCCCTAATTCCGTTGAACTTGTCTTCGTTGATGCCGATTTTGATTCCGATTTTGATTCCGAGAACGCTGGGCTACCAATGCCGGGACTTTTTTAACCTTATTGGTTGTAGGTTCTTGGATCACCAATCCTGATAGTCCTCCACAAGCCAATACAAAGACAGGATTACCATGGGCATTGAGCAGAAATTCCACCATGTACAACGCTACAGCCACGGTCAGCACCGCCACTGGTGCCGCTTGCCGCTTTGGCCACAACTCCGCTGGACAACGGAACCAAAACATAGTCAACACCGGCATTAGTAAGGATGTGGTCAGGCTGGCTAGTCCAACGGTACCAGTTTCACCAAAAGCAAGAATCCACAAACTATCTGGAACTGTAACTTGCTCACCCTTGTCATTAAAGATCAGACTTCTTCCCCATCCTCCCCAGCCAAACACGATCCGTTCCCGTGCTTTATCTACAAGTAGCTCTTCATTATCAAATCTAAACTGTAAGGATTGGATACGGTCTGCAGGAACCACATTCGATACATGTGAGATAATCTGATCACTAACGTAGGTTTCAGTCTGTGAGTTAATGTATAAGTAAGAACAAATAACCCCAATTAGGATAAAGACTGGCAAAGCAGTACGAAATTGCTTGCCCACAAACAAGATCCCAACTCCTAAGAGTAGTAAGAAATAGGCACCAGTGGATTTGCACAATATAAATGTGATCAACACGGCAGCTACCAGCCACTTCATCGGAATATTCCACAGTTGTTTGATCACCCCAGTGTGCCATAGCCAAATTCCCACTAAACTAGCTGCCATCATCCACAGACCCACTGGCAAACCGTGGATCATAAATACTGTCGGTCTCCATCCCCCGTAACGCATGGTTTGAGAAAAGTCAGGATGAGCAAAGAAGCCGTAAAATATCCTATGGAGCTGCGGACTAAAGCGAATTTCGAACAAACATAGGGGAACATATACCAACCCGCCCATGAAAATGCCAATTGCCAATTCACGTAATCCACTCAAGTTATTGAGATAGATTCGACCGAGAAAATAGGGTACTCCCCAGGTCAAGGTTTGCGTCAAAACAGTAGAGAACCCATCGTAAGCCCCCAACCCATTCGTAAGAGATGAAGCCAATGGACATAGGCACCAAATTAGCATCGGCAAGTCAATCCAGCTGAATTTAAAGGAGCTAAAACGCCCAACATCGTATATAAAAGTAGCCAACAAAATACCGTAGCAAGTTGCCGACATCTTAGTATAGTCAGGTAGACCAGGCAAAGCATATTCTGCCACAGGTAGAAATAGCCATGCTACGATGAAACTCACAATGACTGCCCGCTGAGCTGGAATTCTCATGAAGAGATAAAGAACAACTGGAATCCAGCCGAACATGACGATGGGGACTAAAAAACTCATTGGCTTTTTTGGGCATAAACGTCAACAGAGTTGCTTGAGTAATTTCTGACTTAAGTAATGTAAGCTATCAGCTATCAGCTATTAGCTTAAGCGCTACGCGCACGCTACTTGAGGTGCTATCAGCTATCAGCTATTAGCTATCAGTTATCAGTTATCAGCTATCAGCTTAAGCGCTACGCGCACGCTACTTGAGGTGCTATTAGCTATTAGCTATCAGCATATGCCTTAAGTCACAGCGTCGTTCGCACAGCGTGGCCAAACGCGCCCCGCGTGGCCTAAAGGCCAAGGCCAAAGCCTGTGCCACGGTACTTGAGGTGCTTTTGAATAAAAGAGTAAGCTGAAGGCTGACCGCTGACCGCTGATGGCTGACCGCTGACCGCTGACCGCTGACCGCTGACCGCTGACCGCTGACCGCTGACTGCTGAATTATTACTCAAGAATTAACTTCTTAAGAAAGTTCTTGACTTTGGTTACTGGAGATTTTTTAAGTTGTAATTTTTCTCCTGGTCGAGCCTTAAATAATGTGGAATGATCGCCACTCTTGGAAAGCTCTTCAGCTGGTCTGCCATTGCTGTAGTAGTAAAGTGCCAAGGATTTCCGAGTCCGTCCTTCTGGACAAGTTAATGGCTCAGGATGTCCGTGATAGGAAAAATCTGTAGTACTAAATATCACACATCGGTTGAAGACGGGGAGAATTTTTTTCTGAGACTGAGTCATCTCTGTATCCCACATTTCAAAATGACCACCATAATCTTCTTGCCAATCTTTGTTGAGATAGATCAGAAGATTTAAGCGGCGGTCAAGGCGCAATTTTGTATGGCGATTGAAATCAGCATGGATTTTTAAGTAACCACCTTTTTCGATCTGATGCAAGCCACCACCAACAAAATGAGGATCAGGGATAATTCCATCAATACCAGTTAAATTTTCTAAAAAATTAATGAAAGTTGATGAATTGAGCTGATACAGAAAAAATCGGGTGTACTCTCCCATTTGTATTTCCGATTTTGAGGCCAGTTTTTTTTCTGGGGCAGCCTCAAATTTTTGCCAATCAATTGCATCAGCTTTAGGAAACTCATTCAGAATATTATCTAGAATCTCTTCTGGAAAGAAGTTATCCATGATAATGTGTGGGAATGGCTCAGCCTGGGCGTAGGCTTCACAATGCTCCTTCGCAAAGTTAGTTAACTTTTCCGGATCTAGGCAATAGTTTAATTTTGAATCCATTTTGTTATCCATTGTTTATTTTAGAGTTTTTATTCTTAATTAAGAATAGCAATACTAAATAGATCGTGATAATTTTTGTTACCTACTCCCTGCTCCCTGCTCCCTGTTCCCTGTTTTAAAAAAGTCCACTGATAGGATATCCAAAACCCAACATATATCGAGCCCAAATCACCCACATCAGTAATGTCAACAGTAGTGAAGTAGCCCAGAGGTCTTGCTTAATAAAAGAAAGCCCTTCACGACAGAGACCATAAGTTATTACTAAATAAGGGAGAATGTCATTGAAAGCAATCACGACTACTGCTCCGAGTGGTCCATTGTCGAACCTTTGCATCAGATAAAATCCTAGGGGTATGCCAATACAAACATTAAGACTCTTGACAAGTTGACTGTAAGCGTTATAGTTTGGCTTCCCAAGAGCCATCAGAGCTTGCTGAACCGTATCAATCAATAATGCAGGCCAGATGCCTAGGGTCAGGATTGGCAACATCCAAGCCGCCTCATAAAACCTCTCATCGTATAAGATAAAAATCGCAAAATCTCCAAAAGCAGTACTGACTGTCAACATCAATGCTGCAACCACTAGGATAAGTTGGCGATTGTACCAAATTTTGATCCGAAAGGTTTCCCGAGGCAAATCAGCCAGCTGAGAAAACGTTGGCAAAAGCACCTTGGAACTAATTGCCGAGATTACCTGAGAAGGTAGGTACGCTAAATTAAAGGCAACACCATAAATTCCCAATAACTCAAATGAAAACAATTTGCCTAGAATTAGTCGGTCGGCTTGGGTCGCGAGAAAGGTAAGCGCCGTTGAAATAAATATCCATTTCCCGAAGGAAAAGATGCTGTTGGCTGCCTCTTTCTCCCAGGTAAAGCGGTTTGATATTCCAGGAATTAACCAATGACTCATTACCATTTTGACCAATGCCGTCAGCACATTTCCAATAGCAAGAGCCCAGATTGTCCGATTGACAAAAGCCCAAGCGACCATCAAGATCAGGCCGGACACTTGCCCCACCAGCTCAAACATCATGATCTTGCCAAATGCCATGTGGCGGTTGAGGCTCCACACAGCAGTGGAGTTGAATCCCTCAATCAGTGGGATCACACCAATGACTGGCATCAGCCCTAACAGCTGCGGGTTATTATAGAAATGGGCAATCGGCCAAGTAATTATAAGACAAGCCACCCACAGCAAAAGGCCCCGCAAAACCTGAATAGTCCAGATAGTATTCAGAAAAACTGGGTCATCCCCACGTTTATTCTGGATGATGCTTGCACCAATCCCGACATCGGAGAATAACCGTAAGCCAATGATGAAAACGTTGGCTAGAGCCATTAAGCCGAAAAACTCTGGTGCAAGCAGGCGGGTCAGAACAAGATTACTTGCCAGTCTCAGAAACTGACTTGTTCCATAACCAGCTACTGTCCAAATAGCCCCACGGAGGAGTTGTTTTTTAAGTGATGAGGACATGGTTAGATTTCCGAGTAGGTAGACGGGATGGGTGGGGTTGCAGACTTAAAGGCATCAGATAATTTGATTAGTTTTAAAGATTGGCTCTACAGCTGATATCTGAGCATGTTGTGTAATGTAGGTACGTTACAGCTAGGTAGATAATAGTTGTTGAGCACCAGATGAATACTCCCGAACCGTATTTTGCCAGAAACGGGCTGGCTCTTGAGATGAGAAATAACGACTGATATAGTCGTGAGCATTGCGTGAAATATTGTCACGAAGTTCTGCATTCTCTAGTTCCAAAAGACATCGTGCTGCAGCCTCAGGAGTCTCGGCAGCCATAGCAGTCTTACGGTGTTCCATGCAGAAATTTGCCCCACGGGCAGTCTTACCGACTACCACAATTCCTGCTGCCATGGATTCTTGGGGAGGAAGGGCACAACCCTCAACCTCTGCAGATGCCAGGAAGACTTGTGGTCGTCTAAACTGCTTTGCTAGTTCGTGAAAGGGAAGTCCATCCACACGCTCAAATCTCCAGTAGGTACCACCTAGCTTTTGATACCATTCCTCAGTCTCGGTGATGAACTCAGGACCTTTTCTGGGAAAGGCGAAGACCAAACCTGCTTCTCTTTCTGCTTGAGGAATAAATGGAAATGCCTGGTTGTCAACTACATTGGGAACAATCTCAATTTCCTTGCCAGGATAAGTGGCTTCGCATATTTCCTTCATGAAGGGAGAGTCTGTCCAAAGAGCCACACGGCTATCTCGATAGTCAAAATCAGCTTTAACCAAAATTGGAACCTGGAGATAAGCGATCGCTGGTCCTTTGACATCATTAATCAATAGTGTCAGCCAATCAGGAATAATGCATACATCATCCGGACGACGATCTGCCCAACGGATAAAGGGTAAATCGTGAATCCCCCAAGTATTCCCAAAGGTGTTACGACCAGTCATGGTGGCAATTACTGCATCAGCCCCAGATTCCCGAGCTGCCAAGCAGTGACGCATGATATTCAGGTCTCCGCCGTTTACTTCGGATTTATAAAGCCACCTACGCCTGACCCAACTCTGAATTGGCTTTAGCTTAGGACGGCGAAGGACACGGTATATTAGCTGCCAAGTGGTGCTTGTTGAAAAGTCTGAAAGCAAAAATACAAAACGCATCAGCTAACTTTTAAAAATAAGGGAAATTATTGAAAATGGTTATCTGTTGCCCCGATTTACAATTTAAAGGCGTGAGAGCTTAGCACTCCTTGGTGGTGCCTCAATCGGAGCTTGCTTTGGAGGTAGTTCAGGATTAGATAGAAATAGGGCTGACAATTTCTTGGCTTCTGTTGCGACATCATGCCGCCTAGCAATCCGCTCCGCCCCAGCTTTACCCATTTCCTCCAGGGTTTCCACCGGGGAGTTTAAGGCTTCAGCCATTGCTGCGGTTAAGGCTTCAACAGAGCCTGGTGGCACCAGCCAACCACAGTTACCATCACTCACCAACTCAGGTATTCCGGCAACATAAGTAGTAATCACTGGACGACCCAGGGCTAAAGCTTCCATGAGCACGACTGGTAATCCTTCCGCAAAGCTGGGCAGTACCAGGGCTCGTGCTGCTAAAATTTGTTGCTGAACCTCAGTATTACTAGCCCAGCCAGTAATCTGAATGTGGTCTTGCAAACCCAACTGGGCAATAGTTGCTTCAATTTGCGATCGCAACGGTCCATCACCCACTAGTACCAACTTGAACTGCAAGCCCTCAGCCGCTAACTGATGCGCCGCTTCAATCAAGAGTAGATGTCCTTTTTGTTCACTGAGGCGACCAACGCAAACTAAGCGTGGCACCTCTGGTATGGGGGTATGGGGTTTACTCAAAAACATCTCATCCACACCACAGTGGATCACATGGATTTTTGACCACTGATTGTGGCTGCACCATCGATAAAGCTGGCTTTTGCCAAAGGAGCTAACAGCGACCACAAAAGCAGCTCGGTTGATTTTTTCTCTTAAGGCGAGAAGTTGGGATTTATCAAACTCTTCTGGACCATGAACTGTGAAGCTGTAAGATGGTCCACCGAGAGCATGACATAACATCGCTACTGTAGTTGAGTTTGTTCCGAAGTGGGCGTGAACCTTCTCAATATCTGACTCGGAAAACCAACCCAGCACAAGGCAAGCCTCAGCTAAGTAGGCTAGATGATTCAAAACTCCTCGGTCTGAACCCCAGCCGATTTTGAGGGTCAGCCCTAAGGTCTTCAAAAGACGTATCGGTCTGGTTAAGGCAGTGCGTAATAGGCTAAAACACAAGCCCACGATGCCAACTCCTAAGACAAATCGAGTCTTCTGTAGCTCTAGTTGATCGGCTTGATCAACTAGTTCAGAGGCGCAGGAACGGATAGAAAAACGTTTGACTTGAATACCGCAAGCCTCAAGGCCTGCAATCTCTCGCCGGATGAAGCTGTGACTTACCTTAGGATACTGATTAACTAGATAGGCAATTGTCATCGTGAACTCGGGGCAACGGTATGTCTGTTTCTATGAATTCGTAGTTCGTAGATTTACACCTTATCTAAGAGATGGAATAGATCGAGAAAAATCCTCAAATGTTTCAAGGGATGTAACGCCTTCATTAACATCACCTGATTAGGCT
Organism: Moorena sp. SIO3I6; assembly: GCF_010672095.1. Taxonomy (NCBI): domain Bacteria; kingdom Bacillati; phylum Cyanobacteriota; class Cyanophyceae; order Coleofasciculales; family Coleofasciculaceae; genus Moorena; species Moorena sp. SIO3I6. Next base: position 23,476 of record NZ_JAAHHU010000030.1, read on the forward strand.
CCATTGTCCGTACCAATTTTGCCGCCTCCTCAGGCGAAAGCAACTTTGGTGGCAGTATGTTCCTAATTGTTCTTACTAAGTGTGAACTCAGAATCCGGATTGCGATCGCATCGGGGATAGGTAATATCTTGTGCGGCAGAATTAGTTTTGGTGGCAGGTTGTTCGCGTAGCGTGGCCTTTTGGCCAAGGTTGTCTGTCAGAATGAAGAATGTAGAATTTAGAATGCGCGCATTTGGAATTCTTCATTCTTCATTCTTCATTCTTCATTCTTCATTCTTCATTCAAAAATGGTGAACAACCGATTAACCTTCAGCAACCGATGTTCTAGGGTGAGACAGTCAGGGAAGATGGTTGAACACGATTAACTACTACGCCCAGACAGGTTAAGCCAAACCTGTCTATTTGATCGAGAACTTGCTTGAATCGAGATTTCTTAGTTCCTCTTAATCCGACCACCATCAAGATTCCATCTGTATTGGCAGCCAGGAAATTGGCGTCTGTATAGTTCAGTAGATTAGGAGTGTCATAGATAACCAAGTCAAATTTTTCCTGAAAATGCCCCATAATCTTTTCCATGCGAGTAGACCCCAGCTCTGGAGCAGATTCTACTAAGGATTGCCCAGAAGTCAACACAAAAAGATTATCTGAGAAAGGCGATCGCTCCATCACAACCTCTAGGTCGTTTGATAGCAAGTCCCTCAGTCCTTGCAAGTTCTGTAAATTCAAATTGGTGTGAAGTTGAGGTGAATGGAAATTAGCATCTACTAATAGAACTCGCTGACCTCTGGAGGCTGCGATGTGCGCTAGGTTTAAGGCGACACTAGACTTACCATCCCCAGCCATAGCCGAGCAAATGGCGATGGAGCGAAGGGGTGGATTACAGAAGCGGAAATGCATGTTAGTGTAGAGAGAGTCGAATGCTTTTTGAAATCGACTATCCTCAGAACTTCTGTCCTCATCGTTGTCATAATCTACACTCAAATTATTGAATAGTTCAGGATTTTTACTAAATGGTATTTCTCCTAAAACAGGTAAATTATGGCCTTCTTCAATATCCTTGATTTCATAGAAGATATTCCGATACTTATCATAAAGGAGAACTGTACCCATCCCTAAGCTTAAACCACCCATAACTCCTAGAAGTATCAACTTATTCTGACTAGATTCTGCGATCGGTTGACCGGTCGGATCGCGCAAAAGCTGAGGTTGAGAAACTATCTCCCAAGGTACTTCCCGTTGAGCTTTCTCCACCTGCAATGTCTCTTTCTGAGTTTCCAGTTGGTTGAGAGTTTGAGTAGCAATTTGTAACTGCCGCTGTAGATCATTATACTTACGGACAAAAATCGGGAATTCTTGGACTTCGCGATCAACAGTGTTTTTGGTTTGTATCAGAGCCTGATTACGAACCTGTAGTACCTCAATTTGGTTGGTGGTATCAACCAATTGTTGAATCAGTTGTAAACGAATTGGATTTTGAAGGGTTCGCACTCGGGGGTTAATCGGTTGACCTCCTAAGTTCTGACCCAGAATCCGTTGTACTTCCCGATTGAGAAGGTTTTCTAGGTTTTGCCGTTGCTCTAGTAAGGTTTGAATATTAGGGCTCTCTAGCTGAAAGCGGGCGGATTCTATGGCAATTTGACTTTCTATTTCTTTAAGATCCGCCAGTAACTTCTGATAGTTAGGATCTTCACTCAAGGCAGAAGAAGCTAAAGCTTCCGTTGGCGATAGCTTTAATTGTCTTTGTAAGCTGTTTTTTAAGTTGATTAGCTCTTGTAGCTGCCTGGTTGTATCTCTTTTTTGGTCGCTAATTTGACGAACTTTATCTGACAATTGTCCCCCATCAAATTGAGGTTCAATTAGCTGATACTGCTGTTGCAAAGTTTGCAACTTTCCTTGGATACTCTTAACTCGATTCTGTAATTCAGGAAGTTGATCATTAATAAACTTAACCCCTTGACCAATGCGGGTTGTGCGGTCTTCTAAACTATACTTTTCATATTCTTCAGCTGTTGTTTCTAAGACCAACTCTACTAGTTTGGGATCTGTCCCACTATAACTAACTGATAGGATTTTAGTATTTTCACCTTGACTTTCTTCTTCGAGACGTTCAACTGTTAAAGAATACTGAAGTAGTCCAAGGTTAAACTCTGGATACTGGAATTTAATTTTATTGACGATTTTAGATAAGATTTCAGGACTGGTTAGGATTTTAATTTGAGTTGCATAGTCCAGTTCAAAATTTCTCTCACCAGGTATTCTTCCCTGACCCCGAGTAAGTGTCATTGGTTCAGTGGATATTGCTGCAGCAGATGTGACTGGTTCCACTAACAGCTGAAAATTACCTGAATATGTAGAGGGAGATTTGCTACTCAAAAAGGTAGCAGCAACAGTCACTAAACCTGCAATCCCTGCAACCACCATGGCTTGGCGTCGGGCAATCCTCAAAAGCGGACCGAGATTTAATCCTTTTTGAGGAGTATTTAACTCATCTTGCTCGTTTAATGTTAGTTGTTGCAATTGTCTGCCCCTTTTACTAGTTGATAAGGTTTCAGCCCCCTGTTGTATATCCAAGAGGATGCTAATTTTTGCAGGGAGACACTAATAATTACCAACTCTCAGGGCAATAATCCGGATTGTCCAGGTTTATAACCCTGTTCACATCGATGCTATAGTTGATCGATGTAGAAGCAAAATTTATCAATATTCCGGAGTGCTCTCAACTCCTTTTATTTCGGTTATTTATAGTCTTTTTTTTTTTTTCAAAAGACTTTGGTCATTTAAAAATATCTTTAGATTAATAAATATTAAAATAATTTATACCAATTATTTGAAGTAATTTTACAGATAATTTTAATCTTAATATATCCTGATATGGCTCTTGATTATTACTTTTAATCCTTGGGATTATTCCCCGCTTAAATTATCTTTTAATATACACTTAGGATGCTAATTTTTTTGAGTTATAGCAGTCGCCAGGGCAGTTAGGACATGACAAAAGTCTCAAACCTAAGTAAGCGCAATAGTTTGACTTATGACTTCTGAATTATGACTTCTGACTTCTGCTATATTTTGTGGTATAACTCTCAAATAATTATATCCAAAATAGGGAAGCCCAAGGATAATTACTTGGGCTAAATTATGGTATTAAAAATTTAATTAACCAGGATTCTTAAACAATTACTTAAGAATCCTATACCTAGGCTAAAGAAGAGACCAGAGAATGATCTCCCCTAGTAGAATAAGTTGATTAGGATGATGGGGTATCGACTGCATCCCGTTCTGTGCGAATCCACTTGGTCTGAGGTTCCACCAGAAAAGCCAGATAGAGGGGAATTTTCCACAGAATGTAAATTGGAACAGCTAAGAGCATCAGGATCGGAAAGTCTGCTCGGCAAAATTTAGCCCAACCTTCAACAATCGCAATTAACAGCAGCACCCCTTCTATTAGTAAGACAATAGTACTTATCCATGATGCTCCCAAGGCTACCCCCAGTAAAGCTCCCCCTGTAGCAGCCACCCAAATTAGAACCAATAGGGACAATGGTGGCACACATAAGTCTAATGCGTACGCTAATAGATCGAAACGTCTTTGACGAATAGACTCTTTGAGCAACTTAGGAACTTGGTTTAGCAAAGTCTCGATATGACCATGCTCCCAGCGTGACCTTTGACTCTTTGCTGAAGCGTCTTTCATCAGACGACCTGTCACTCCTGCTTGTTGGCAATATATTGGGGAATGTCCGATGATCGCTAAATCCAAAGCCAACTGCATATCATCAACTGTTTTACTGCCAGCCAAAGAGATTTTGCGAATCACTGACCAGGGGAAAGCCATTCCTGAACCTGTTAACAAACAAGGCAAGCCCAGTCGATGTAACCCACTCGGACGGACTGTATTTTTGAATTTAACCGCCAGGGTAGAGATCAAATCCTTTACTACCGGTTTGTCTGGTTGTGTCATTAAGTAAGTTGACTGAACCGGTCGTTGTCTAGCGTACGCAAGGCGGGAAATCCGTGAAATTGTTCCTTCAGCAACGATACAGTCGGCATCAACCACCACCACCACATCCGGTGGATTAGGCTCGATAAAGCTCATACCGAAGTCTAAGGCATATCCCTTACCTCTGCGCTCATGATCCTGTCGTTCAATTACGGTAGCACCAGATTTCCGAGCCACTGCTGCGGTGTCATCAGTGCAATTATCAGCAATGACTATTAGTCGGTCTTGCTCTGTAAGCTGAGGTAGTAATGTTTCCAGGGTGGCACTGATATCAGAGGCTTCATTGTGAGCTGGAACTAAAACAGCCACCGTTGGTCGGGGTTTCCTAGCATCCGACCATGGCTCAGAGGCATTAGGCAAAATTGCTGCACTACATTCAATAAAAAGAACTGTAATTGGAACGATAAGGGCAAATGCTATTACCAAAAATGGAATATCAATAAATGAGATTAATGGCTGATTAGCTAACACAATTCAACATCCTTAAAGCTTAAAATAAGTTATTTTTTTTTAGGGAACAGGGAACAGGGAACAGGGAACAGGGAATAGGGAATAGGGAACAGGGAACAGGGAACAGGGAACAGATAAGAGGGTTAATTTAACAAAAACAAACCTTTTGTTACCATCATCATTAATAGGAATAATAGACTATATATTAAATCCAATAAATAATCGCTAATTATTAAAATATAACCAGCTATAAACTAACGATAAGTAAGTTATATACTTTTATTTAAAGTATAATAAAAACCTAATTAAATCTATTTCATAATGTTATATTGTACCTATCACCTATCACCTATCACCTATCACCTATCACCTATCACCTATTACCTATTACCTATTCCCTATTACCTATTACCTATTCTCTCTTCCCTGTTCCCTGTTCCCTGTTCCCTAAAATCCAGAAATTGTCTACCTCATAGCTATGATAATTGCTATATCTAACTGTTACTATTAAGTACAGTTTTGTACTCAACCAAGTTACTACGCTGTCCTAGCAATCGATTTAGGTGAAATTGAATCTGACCCTGGACCTGAGGAAACTTGCCGATCATGCAAGAGAGACTATAAAGTAAAGCATCTGTTGAGCTAAAACCTGTCTGGGACTTATGACGATAGATCCGGTAAGTCATCAGAGGATAACCCAGCAACAGCAATAAGCTCAAGCCATGGGTGAGCCATGCGATCGCAAATACTAACAGGGGTAAGAGTAACCCCCAGAACCAAATGCTCCGGCTTTCTTTCACCCAATGGCGTTCTGGAGTGTGACCGTGTAACCAGGCTCCCTCAGCGTAAGCATGACCTGCTCTTAAGAACCGTTTCCAGCACTGACTAAAACGTGTCATTTGGGCATCATGCCAAGTCATTTCAGCATCTAGGCGAAAAATCTTCCAACCCCTCTGGCGCAGCCGCAAGCACAGTTCCGGTTCTTCACCAGCAATTAGGGTCGGATTAAACCCTCCGACTTGTTCAAAAGCTTCTGTGCGCATCATTGCATCACCACCACAAGCGGAAGCTTCACCTACTGGTGTATCCCACTCCATGTCGCACAATCGGTTATATATAGATTTTTCAGGGAAGCGCTCTCGTCGGCGACCACAGACTACAGCGACATTAGGGTTGGCTTCCAGTTCCCCTTGAGCATAGTCGAGCCATCCCGCTACTACCTCACAATCCCCATCCACGAATTGGACAAACTTAAGATTTGGCTCTAAATGTTTAAGATAGATATATCCCGCATTCCTAGCACGAGCTGCAGTAAACGGTTTAGATAGGTCGAGTCCAATTACTTCTACCCCCAAAGAATGAGCGATTTCCACACTGTTATCTGTGGAGCCAGAATCGACATAAACCACACGAGCGGCGTTCTTAATTACAGACAGTAGACACTGACGTAGGCGTTCACCTTCATTGCGTCCAATCACAACTAATCCAATTTGCTTCACACCTTGGGGTTTGTATTCTACAGCTGAGAGAGTGTTCATCGTTTAACTGCTTTGAGAATTTAGCTCTTTTCTTGGACGAGGCAAAGAATTGAAACGTAGAGGTAGCACTGAAACGCTGTTTCCCTAACGCTCTCGTTGTGGGTGAAAGATTTTAGCCAGATTAAACTGTAGCAGATTCACCCTTGTACAGCTTTCTAGGGAAGTTTACAGGATCAGGAATTTTGATCGATAAAGTCTATCAGGGCATCATACTTGGGTGAACTCTTTTGGTATACATGTTCTAAAGCACCCCAGCTCCCCCATTTACTGGGCTTACCGATATCAGAAAAGTGCATAAATAAGCCACCGTTCTGATTCTTCCATTCATTCAGGAGTTCTGTATAAATTTTGTACATTTTTGGATGTCTATTAAGCTCAATGAAAAACTCAGTTAGTTTTTGATTATCGGACTTGACAAGATGTTGACCACCTTCGTAAGCCACTAACTGTAGTTTTCTTTTAGCTGCTACTTTTTGATGATAGTTAAAAATTTGATCAATATCACTTAAACTCTCATAGTCTTCTTCTGTGGGAAGTAAACCCCCGGATTTGATCTGCTTAAACGCTTTTGACACTCCGCCATCGGGTTCATTCAACCAAGACTCGATGGTGCTTTCATTTTCTTCGGCGTTTAAGCTGCCATTAAAATATCCTGCGATCGCAAAAGCATCAATACTATGTTGATAACAAGGGGCATTACCCTCTGCTACCCACAGAGGACAATCCAAAGCAGCATTTTCCAAACCAAGCCATACGGTATGGGTAGCCATAACAGACACAACTTGATTGCTGTCACTACCAAATACATTTTTCCAAATATCAGACATTTGAGCAGTACGCATTCCATACCATTGCATGTATGCATCTCCTTTATCCTTGCCCCACCTAGCTTGACCTTGAGCTAAGGCATAGTTAGCTTGTTGGAATTGCCAATTCCACACTTCATTAGACAGTTCCACATAAACCCTTAGATTTGGATCTAAGGTATCTTTAACTATTTGGGCAAAATTAGTGATATAGTCATCTGTAGCTTGATGGGGCATATTAAACCATGGATCAGCACCAATTCGATTGGCTAGTTTAACCATGATTTCTACAGGTACACCTTTACCGTAAGCGTAGGAGGCATCATCTACTTTTGGTCTATTTGCCCATTCCCTTTGCTTAGAATGATTGGTTTCCATCCAGTCCATAAAACGGATGGCTTTAAATTTTTTAATTTTATTGATGAATTCCGGATTAAAAAGTTCAGACTCGTAAGTATCTTCATCCTTAGCTTGAACAACACGAATGTTGCGAATATAATTACCCGTGTTATTAGGATCCGTAGCGGTAATTATTAAATAGATACTAGCCCCGGATGGAGTGACATTAATTACATCTCTTCCTGGCCTTGACGCTACCTCATCTTTGGTGGCATCAAACTTATATTCTATAGTGCCTTCTCCATCGTATAAAACCACATACTTTCCAGCTGGATAATTTTTCATCCCTGTAAAAAGTAGTGTAGCCACACGAGTATATTCAGGAGGAGCTTCTGGAGCAGGTAAAGACTTAACCCAGCCCTGTTCGTCTAAATCCAGTTTATCGTATTCCTCAGTATCCCACGAACCACTACAGCCTGTTTCTCCAGAGACACATTGAGTAATCCATGGTCTCGACGATTTGAAGGCATCTAAGAAAGGAAGTTCAGTTGACCAATCAGCAATTCCATTCAGGTTAGTTCCTAAGTTACTAGTTTTATCCAGAGAGTTTTGAACCGTTGAGTTACTGAAAAAAATATTAATTTTTTGATAAAAGTGTTCAGGATGTGTTGGATTAAGCGCAATGAATAAAGTTAGACAAAAACTAAAAATAAATAATGTAATTATTTGGTTTTTTTTGAAAACTATACTGTACACTAATTTTAACTATCAGGGCTAGCAAAACTGACTTGATAATTGGAAGTTATTGGTAAGCTGACTTCACTCAAGTAGCGTTCGTGGCACAGGCTTATAGCCTGTGACGCACGCGCATTAGCTGACTGCTTACATGGCTGGTAATTATCACCACTAATATATACTTAATAAAAAACAGCTATCCGGATTTTTGGTCTAGAGATTTTTATCAAAAGCTTACGCTATATATGAATTTAAGTTAATCTTGTTATAAAGTTATAATAACGAGAAGGATTTTTAGAAATCCATAGGTAAAGATCAAAGCAGGGGTATAACGGTAAACTTAGCTGTTGTATAACATAGACCAAATCGAGTTTAATGTCACTCTAAGACTTGCCAAGATTCACGAATGCCCCTGGTTAAGTTGCAGGTTGCATCTCCAGTATTAACATTTACTTTCAGAGAAATGAACAAGCCCGTTATTGCCATTGGACTAGATGCAGCTGAGCCCTCTGTCCTTGAGAAATGGATGTCTCAGGGACATCTCCAGACTATGCGTCGTCTGCGCGACCAGGGAACCTATGGACGCCTAAAAAACTTTGAAGCGTTTAGTGCAGAAACCCCTTGGACAACATTTTTGACTGGCTGCTCGCCTCACACAACTGGGTACTGGTCTCCCTTGGGATTTCGAGAAGGTAGCTATGAGTGCTACACCAAGGCCGCCTATGACTATAGTGAGTATCCTCCATTTTATGCCCTGGGTGAAGATTATCGAGTGGCAGTTTTTGACATGCCTCAAACTCGGCTTTCTGAGAAGGTAAATGGTCCGCAGGTTTTAGCTTGGGGAGCCCATTCTCCTCAAGTAGCTAGTGGGTCTTTACCGACTTCACTGTTTCAAGAACTGGTTGACAAACATGGAGAACATCCAGGACTCCATAAAGACTATGCAGTGTGTCTTGATTTAAAAGGAACACTTCGACTTCGGAAAGTTCTTGAGACAGGGATCTCCCGTCGCGCTACTATTTGTCAAGATCTCTTGCAACGAGGTTCTTGGGACTTGTTTTTAACAGTGTTTGGCGAAGCCCATGCACTGGGTCACAATTTCTGGCAGTTGAGTCAACCGGAGCATCCTCTGTATGAGCATTTTAGTTCCCGTGTTTCAGGTGATCCAATGCTCGAAGGCTTTCAAGCCATTGATCGGGCAATCGGCAAGATTTTAGCCAAAGCACCAAAGGATGCTCATGTCGTCATTTTCTCCGCTCATGGCATGGGTCCTAACACCATGGATACCCCCAGCACGACCTTCCTGCCTGAGTTTCTATATCGCCTGAGTTTCCCTGGCAAATTTGGCCTGGCTAATGGTACTGAGTTGGGAACACCCCCTGAACCGATAATTACCAAAATGAAATGGAACTATTGGGAGCGACATCTGTGGGGTACCAAGTATGATCCTAATGCCATTAAAAGGTTTTTGAGACGAGAAATGCCCACCAAGCTTTTCAAACTAATCGAGCCATGGTTAGATTCTTCTCAAGAACCCGATCTAATCTCGCCATTCAGGCTAGCTAAGCAAACCGATGTAGTACCTTTCCAACCAGCCGCTTGGTATGCACCGGTCTGGCACAAGATGAAAGCGTTTGCCCTACCAAGCTTTTCAGAAGGATATATCCGCATCAATCTTCAGGGACGAGAACCCCAAGGATTGGTACCGGAATCGGAGTATGATGCCTTCTGTGATGAACTGATCCAAAAGCTTTACGCTCTTAAAGATGCCCGAAAAGGTGTACCGATGGTCAAGGATATCATCAGGACACGGAAGTCGCCCACTGAGCGAAATTGTAAGCTGTCTGATGCCGACTTGGTACTTGTCTGGCAAGATGAGTATGCCACAGATGTGGTGGAAAGTCCTGATGTTGGACGTATTGGTCCTGTACCCCATTATCGTTCTGGCAGCCATCGCCCTGAGGGATTTATCATCGCCGCAGGTCCAGATATTGCGTCCGGTGTTGATTTCGGAGGCGGTCATGCTCTTGATCTTCCCCCCACAATTTTGGAATTGATGGGTGCACCAATTCCTGAATACTTTGAAGGTAAGCCACTACCATTGCTAGCAAAAGAGCTTGTCAACGGTTAATATGCCTACTGCCTTAGAGTGTGGTCAGAAACATTGCCCTCATAGTTAAGTCTTTGTAAATTAGAAATGAGGGATAAGGTAAAGAGGGGATGAGGAGATTTTTACTCCTCTTTCCCCTCTTCATTTTATTCCAAATCTCACAAATCCGACAGGAATCAATTGAACATGCTTATCATCACACGATGTATACGTTCTGCCCATGTATCCCAATTGAGAGACTGATCGTATTCCTCTCTAGAAGACTTGACTAATTGTTCATAGACTGCCCGATCACCAAAGTTATTTGCTATCACACTAGCATACTGATCACTTGAGGCAGATAACGGTAACATATAACCATTTTTGCCATCTTTAATAATTGTCGGGATTCCTCCGACATCAGTTGTGATTACAGGGAGACCAAATGCATTAGCCTCACAAATCACAATTGGTGAACAATCAGCACGAGTGGGAAACATCAAAAAATGGGATTGCAGAAATAATTGATTAAGTTCCTCTCGTTGCTTAGGATTATTTTTATTCAAAAAAGGAATGACCTTTAGCCGCTCATGCTTAATGTCATCCGGTGGCACACAACCAAGCATAACTAGCTCAGCGTCAATTCCCATGTTCAGCAGAGACATCAGAGTTTCAAAGGCAATATTTCCACCTTTTCTCTGCCAATCTTTACCAATAAACAATAAACGGCAACGGGAAGCATTACACTTGGAAAATAGTTGATCTACTGACGGGATATCATCTAAATTTGCTCCAAAGGGAATTACTTCAACTTTCTCTGGATCTGCCTGATAGTCGCTAATGGCAGATTTGGCAGCCCATTCTGAAGAATAAACTAGTTTATGAGATTTTGATAATACAGAAAATTCATGTTTTTCTCCTAGTTCAAATTCTTCTAGGTTTCGGTAAATTTTATAGTAGTCATTGTTGATTAGCTTCGGAGTAGCATCGGATAAAAAAATAATAGGAATACTAGTGTCAATTAAACTTACTTCTGCTGATGCAACAGGGCAAAAAAGTAAATCACATGGGGTTTCATTTAACTGTCTTTGAACGTTAATTATGAATCGATTAAGCTGTTCATTTTGATCAGAAGACTTGAAACCTAAAAATGAATCAATTAATTGGATAGGCTTGACTAGCTTATGCCAATAGGATACTTTTCTGGGATTGCCGAGATTAATCAACTGAAGGTCTCTTGATGCCAGAGACCTATGCATATAATAAAGGGTGCCAGAAAAAGTATTTTTATCTAAATAATTCTGAGAAGATAAAAAACCAACTCTCAAGGGCTGCATCATCGGTTTTACCAAGGTTGAATCTTGCTATCAAATGTACCGCTTCAATTATAGCTCCCTATTAGTAAAGTATTTGATGTCAAACCAGCCGTATTATTAAATTGCTTGATAATTTATTGCTCCCCAGTAGTTTACTTTTTAATGTAATCATTTTTAGGTATTTAAAACTAACTAAGCAATTTTGCTTAGTTAGCTCTAGGGTAATACGGCATTAATATTTTCTTTAAAGGTTTTAGGGGTTTCACCATACGCCTCAACTTATGATCAACATATATCATATAACAGTCAAGAGGCTCTGCTCCAAAACTTTTCTTAAATGCTATAACTCCTGGCAATCCACCACTAGGATTAAAATCAAACCAAGAATATCCTTGTTCACAAGAATCTTTGACAATTTCATACATAACTAAGTTAACTGGTCTTAGATTCAAGTATTTTTCTAAAGATGAGCCATGCCAATACACCACATGTTTCTTGGCGTAGAAGCATAGTGCTCCGCTGATAATTTCGTCTTGATAGTGGGCTAGCCAAAGCTTAACGTTAGGTGACTTAAGTTGAAAAATTGTTTTAAAAAGTTCCCAACTATAGCTACCAAGACTATTATCTCCCCATCGTCGTAATGAATCTTGATAAACTTGATAATATTCCCACCATTGATCTAGGGTAGATGCTGTAGTTACTGAAACTCCTTCCTTGATAGCTTTTCGGACTTTTCGAGCCATAGAACTACCGCCCTTTTTCCAAGTTTTGGAAATTGTTTCAAAACCCACGTCTAAGTTAATGGCGTGAGTGGTATCCTCCTCTTGTTCACTGACACAACTTAGGGCTACAGCTTTACTAGCTAGTTCATTGTAAGGATTTACTCGCCAACTTAATTTACCCCAAAAATTTTTATCGAGAAATTTAACTAGTAAAATGGCATGGTCAATGGTAAGTTCGTCTGCGGAAATCCATCCTCCAAAGGTTCCGTCTGGTGAGGATGAGTATTTCTTGATAAATTTCGGATTTCCAAGTTTATAAGAAAGGGGGATTAAAGCTCTTTTTTGATCTGAGACTACGATCATTTGAGGGTTTGGGCGAAATTCTCCTTGAGTATAGGTATTCCAGATTTCGGCCCATTCTCTTGAATGAAAATAAGTTGAATAATTGCATTCTTGCCAAATTTTATCCCATTCTTCAGCATTAGCGAGATAGGTTTTGGTAATTGATAGGCTCATTCACTACTCCTATAATTAATTTTTGTGACCATAAGTATTAGAAATGCCCTAGTGAATTCCTTGATTAATCTTGACCAAAGGTAAGACAAAGTAAGCGTTCGCGTAGCGTGACCTACGGTCAATCGCTTACCTGGAAACATCAACAAAGATAAAAATGCGATTGACCGTTCGCGCAGCGTCGGGCTTTGCCCGAAAGGTCACGCTACGCGAACGCTTGAGTATTGGATTTATCGATTTAGATAGCTGCGCTGATTTTCGCCTATCTATTTATTTCAGGACTTACGCAGTAACTCTACTTGTAGGGTCTCACCCTACTATTTATAGTGTTTGTTACCCAGTTTTACCTCAGTCCTGTATGTCTTAGAGTTCTGCTAGAGTTCAGAAAAATTTCTTGATTGATGCGACAACCCTTGCTTGGTCAGCCTCAGTCATATCGTTGTAAAAGGGCAGACGAAGTAAGCGATCGCTTACATCCTCAGTCACCAAGCAGTCTCCTTCTTTGCCCCCAAACTCTCGTCCCATATCAGACAAGTGCAATGGCAGATAGTGAAAAACGCTATAGATGCCTTGAGCTTTCAAATGAGCAATCATGGCTTGGCGCTTCTCTAGGGACGGTAAGAGTATGTAGAACATATGGTATGCCTGGTCACAGTACTCTGGCACGCTTGGTAAGCGAATACCGTACTCTGGTGCCCAATCCTTGAGATTTTCGTAGTAGTAATCCCAAAGTTGCTGTCGCTTGCTCTGAATCTGTTGGCGACTTTCTAGCTGAGCATACAAGAAAGCTGCGAGTATGCCTGAGGGGAGATAACTTGAACCAATGTCTACCCAGGTGTACTTATCAATTTGACCGCGATAGAAGCGAGTGCGATTAGTTCCTTTCTCGCGGATAATCTCAGCACGTTCGATAAACTCCGGGTCGTTAATCAGCAGTGCGCCACCTTCTCCACAAGTAAAGTTCTTAGTCTCGTGAAAACTCTGAGTAGCTAAACAACCAAATGTACCTAGATACTTGCCTTTGTACTTAGCAAATAGCCCATGAGCATTGTCCTCAACAACTGGTATACCGTAACGTCCAGCAATCTCCAAAATAGCATCCATCTCGCACCCGACACCGGCGTAATGTACGGGAACAATAGCTTTGGTGCGGGGGGTAATCAGTGATTCTAATTTCTCTTCGTTTAAATTGAGGGTATCCGGGCGGATGTCAATAAAGACAGGTTGAGCACCTCGTAAGACAAAGGCATTAATGGTAGAGACAAAGGTGAAGGAGGGAACAATTACTTCATCCCCTGGTTGGATGTTTAATAGTAGTGCCGCCATTTCCAGAGCATGAGTGCAGGAAGTGGTTAGCAGAACCTTGGGAACTGACAATATTTGTTCGAGTAGAGCATGACATTTTTTGGTAATAGCACCATCACCGGAAAGATCCATGTTCTTGATGGTCTGTTGGATATACTCAAATTCTGTTCCAACAGTAACAGGGCGATTAAAAGGTATTTTTGACAAAGTAATTTCCATTTTTAGTTAGTAATTATTAGTTTCTACTTGGTATTAATGCGATCAATTTTTACGATGCACCTGAAATCCTATAGATTAGAAATTATTGATATGGCTTATTTTTGCTAGTAATCCTAATAATTATGAAATTATTATTAGGGAGATGTTGAGTTGTAGCGCCCTGAACTTAACCGATGCTGAATTAACCACTGTTCATTTTCTGGTGAGTCATGTAGCCATCGCTGAATTAGGTCAGCAAATTTTACTGGAAGCTGCAAACTCTTCCAGGTTTCGTAAGAGGCTATCGACAGATTATGGTAAAGATCTGAATCGGAAAGCAGCTTTTGAATAGATTCTGCTAAAGCAACAGAGTTGCCAGCTTCGAAAATTTTCGCACTGATGCCATCTTTTAGTTTATTGATAAACATTGGGTGATCTGAAGCAATGATTGGAGTTCGAGCACAAAGGGCATGAGTAATTGCTAGTGGGAAACCCTCTGGAAATTCGTGGCGACTAGGAACTAATACCAGATCAGATTCTCTCATCAGAGGAACTACGGTTTTATTTGGTACTATCCCGAGAAACTCTACACAGTCTTCGATTTGTAGCTGCTTAGCTTTATTGACAAAGAAACCGGTTTTATCGTTACCAGCTATCTTCAATTTTATTGGAAATTTATTAGCTTTTAATTTAGCGATAGATTCTAATATATCCCCAACCCCTTTAGCTTCAATCATTGACCCAATGTAAAATAGTTGCCAAGACTTGGCCTGTGCTGGTAGAGTTTTTGGTGACAAGGATTCTGGGGTTTCAGTAACAATAAAGCTCCAAGGAATTATCTTGTCAGATTGGACTCCTATGTCCTGGAGTACTCGGGAGGAATCAATCCCATAACTACCAATCCATTGGATTTGATCATTATTTAATAATTGGCTTAGTAAATAATTACGAAACTTGTTACGCACCTTTCTGGTTGGAATAGATTCAGCAAATAGGGCTAGGGTTGAAACATTATTGTGAATTGCCCAACGAAAAACTTCCCGAATGGGTGTGCGAACAACTAAATGAGTTGGATGGTAATCTTCAACCAATTGGATTAATTTTTTAACGTTAATCTTTCCATCAAACCCTGCACCAATGGCACGAACTCCTTTTTCCAGTAGCTCATTGTATGGTTTTTCGGTCATACAACAGAGAGTTGCAACTTCCCCAATTTGTTTGCCAATTTCAGCTACCGCATCTACAGAATATTTCTGAGCATAGTATGTCTCAGGTCCACCGTTAGCTAAGCGTTCAAAGGCTTCACGGTAATCTCCAGCATACTGAATAATCAATAAACGCATGAAATTAATTACGTTATTTTCAAGGATTTGTTTTATAATTTTTTTTTTACAAAATAAAGCTTATTTTTTTAAAAAATCATAAAAGCCATACAATTAATATATACAATTTATTTTATCAATTGTGTATATTAATTTTTAATATACATTTTGGCTGTTTTTTTCTTAGCATACTCCACCATTTATTGATTATCTAAATACTTAAAGTTTTCAAAAAAAATAGTTAATACTAAATTTTAATATCCATTTAATTAAATAAAAAATTATATAAAAAAAAGCTATAGAGCATCAGGTTTAAGCTAATAGGCATTTATAGCAGTCGAAGTAAAGCTTAAGACATATTTATGCTCCCTGCTCCCTTTAAGCTAAAATACTATGTCTTAAACTATACTTGCGTTGCTATAAATTTTAAGATCGATCTAGTTGTGCAAAAGCATTCAATCCATCTTTCAATCTCCCAATCAGCCCCGATTCATAATTTACATGCGTGAAAGCTTAATTATCAATACAAGCTCAATCAAATAAATCCGGATTATTGTTCCTATTTTGAAAAATAAATAAAGTAAAACTGAGTGCCCTGGTCTATACATAAAATTTTGTTAAGGGTGGTTATTGATTTGTGGTTAGTTTATTTTTTTTTACTAACTACTAAATACTCAAGTAATAACCACCCTCCAAGGATATAACTAATCCGATGTGACTAGAAGTCAGGAGCACATAAAACTGCCTATATTTGGTAAGTAAAGGCAGCTTTGGTGGAGAAAAAATAATGCACCTTTGACGATGGACAATTACCAGCTCCCCTAAAGCGTAAGGAGCATGCCATTGACTTTAAAGAGGTTTGAGAGTAATGTCCAAAAGTGCAATCGCATCTTTAACGTCTCCCTCAGCTGATTCTCTGGCGCAAATGAGCATCACTACCACATTTTTACCCAGCTGACGCGCCAAGATCACTCCACTGACTGGCTGAGTCTGACCACCTAGGGTTAAGCTACCTCTCCAAGGAAGGGGTGCATCTCAGTTTTGCAATTAGGCAAAAATTCCCGCGCCCCCGCCCCACACTTCCCACACTTCCCGCGCCCCCGCCCCGCGCCCCCGCCCCACACTTCCCACACTTCACATCTTTTTTACAAATATGAGATGCACCCCTTCTCCATCGGGTGAGGTACAAAGTTCTGGGTTTGTTCGCGTAGCGTGGCCCAAAGGCCAGGGAGTCGGGAGTCGGGAGTCGGGAGTCGGGAGTCGGGAGTCGGGAGTCGGGAGTACTGTTTGCGTCAATTCTTGTCCACTGTTCCCTGATCCGAAGTTCCCTGTTCCCGACTTCTGAAAGAAGTCTATACTTTGAAAAATTGGTATAACGTTACGGGTTATTGTCGCTCCCGCTTGGATTGATATAACGTATAAAACCAAAAAAAACGTAAGGATTCAGGTGTGGAGAGAAGGGATGAGGGAAGGAGGTTGGGTTAAATGACCCGATTGAGCCATAAGAGCTTGCTCGTTCGCGTAGCGTGACCAAAGGTCAAAAAATCCATCACCGACCGTTTTTGAAAACGGCAAGTTTGGACTGGTCGTGTAGTAAATTAGCGGTCTGCTCGAAACCTTAGAGAGAACGAGAGCCACCACGTTCCCTTACGCTTGGTGACTGCCAAACGTTTTGACCTCTCGGCGAGATTATTATCTGGTGGAACTTGGGGATGGTCTAAAAAATACCACCATTGGGAAGCCTTCTGTTTGAGGGAGCGCAGTAACTTACCTGCTTCGGCTCCTGCCACCGACCACCAGGTTTAATGAGTCAACTGTACCTGAGTTTTGAATCCCCTAACGCAGATGTTGGTACTCTGTCTCATCGCCATTTTCTGGCCAGAGGCGATAATGGCGAAAAGCTTCATCAATCAGACTCACGAGTGCTTCGACCATCGCTCGGTTGTGTAGTCCAGGCTGTTTGATTAACCTCAGAAAATGACGACGTAGATGGGCGTGCGCATTTCTGTTGAGCGCTGACTGGATAGCCATTATACACATTCAAGTCATCACTACTAAGAACACCCCTGTATTTACTGCCCAACTGAGATTCCAGTTCGGCACGTCCCCTGGTGTCAGCGGCCCGAAATAGACAAAAATCTCGATTGCTAAAGACCCAGAGCCATTCCTTAATTCCCTTTACAGGCCAAGGAGTTTCATCTACATGAATAGATGGTTGTTCTGTTTTTACCCATTCTGACAATTGCTCAACATGAGGTTTAATCGCCAGTTCAACCCGTTGATTGGTGTTCACTAAAGTCCCATTACCGATCTCAATCTTGCCCAGTTCCCATAACATCTCTTGTTGTTTTTTATAAGGGAGATGTCCATAATTCCCTAACCATCCCAGAAAAGCTTGTACCTTGACCCCCAAATCTTGTCCGGGTATCATCTCAACAGACCAAGAGGCTGATGTCACCGCACCACAGCCGCTACATTGACAATGGTAACGATGGTACTCAACTACCTCGATTGGTTTGTTCACCAGTTGGGCTACTTGTTGAGTGTCTACCAATATAGGTTGATCTAAAAATTCTCTTTGACCACACTGACTACACACAGACGGTTGCAAGATTTCGGTTCGGTCTATTCTGGAAAACCCAAAACGAGTTTTTCCCCGATGACCTGGTTGTCCTCCGGGTTTTCTCTTTTTGGCCTCAGTGGTGGGACAATCCTCCTTTTCTAGGGCTTTTTCGGATTTTTTCAGTAGATCAGTTGATGGGGGTTTCGAGGAAGTCTTACTATCGTGGGTCCCGACTAAGCTTTAATTTTTCAATTTCGAGCTGTAGTTCCTCAATCACTTTCTGTTGAGTCAATAGCATCTTTACCAGTTCCGCTTTTGACAACTGGCGCACGGCTTTCTCGAGTTAGCGGGAGAGGTGAGTGACTCATGTGTTTACTTTACCCTAGTTTGCTTCAAAGTCAATCCCGCAGACTTTCAAGAAGCTCCCTTCTTTGGCATTGTAGCAATCCCTGTGACCTGAATCCTTACAAAAAAACACAATTCAAGTCTACCGGATTTCACTTGAAAATTTGCTAATCTGTTGAGGTGCAAATATGCTAAAAAACGATCAGAGTGTCCAAGAGCTGTATTATTTTGTAATGTTGCTTTACCTTGAGCTCATTTTCCTGGGAATGCCATGACTAACTTGCCTGAGCCTGTGCCACCCAATCAGCCTGAACATAGTAACAACGGTACCGCCAAGAACTCAGCCAATGGTAATTCACCACCATCTCCTCCCCAAACTCAAGAGGAGCAACATTTATCTACCCTGCCGTTGTCAAACCTGCCCAATAAACCAACTATTGGATCAGTTAGTCCTGCTAATCGCTCCCTAAGCGTAATTATTCTCAGTGCGATCGCTATCATGATTTTTGGGGTAGTGATTGATAACCTCTGGATTGGGATATCCGGAGCTACTGTGGCGCTGCTGGTTTCATTGCCAGTAATTTTACCGGTTGTCAAACAATGGCTTACTGATTTGTTGCCACCCCAACAAAGAATCAAAGTTATTGCCTCGATCGGAGTGGTAGCAGCAATAAGTGGCTTACTGAACTTTCTTGGTGTTTACCAAAACATCAGCAATTGGTTAGTTCAGATTAAATGGGATGAATTTGGGTCATGGGCTGATTGGGTGGGTGCTTTGGGACAGATTTTGATTGCCGTCCTAGCAGTATTCATTGCTTGGCGACAATATGTCATTTCCAAAGATCTGACTATCCAGCAAAATATGATTACTCAGCAGCAAACCATTGATGCTTACTTTCAGGGAGTTTCAGATTTAGCCTTAGATGATCAGGGATTGCTAGAAGATTGGCCCCAGGAGAGGGCATTTTGCGAAGGAAGAACCGCTGCAATTCTCAGTAGTGTGGATGCCCATGGGAAAGCCAAAGTGCTCAGATTTTTGTCCCAAGCCCGTTTACTGACTCCCCTCAGACGGGATAATCATTTAGGACGCCCCATGTTGGATGGGTATGGAGGATACCAAGAAGACCGAATTTATGGTATCAGGGTTATTGACCTGAATGTAATGTTAGCTGGTTCAGACCTGAGTGGTACAGATTTGCGTTGGACAGAACTCGGCGAAGCTAATATGGTCAGAGCTAATCTCAGCTTCTGTGACTTAGTGCAAGCGAATCTATCCCGCACTGTTTTATATGAAGCCAACCTCACTGGTGCTGACCTCAAGGGAGTCCGCCTATTTTATGGTTCAGTAGAAACTGCCAGTCCCCGCAGTCGTACCCATCCCCCTGACTATCCC
Source organism: Moorena sp. SIO3I6 (assembly GCF_010672095.1). Classification (NCBI taxonomy): domain Bacteria; kingdom Bacillati; phylum Cyanobacteriota; class Cyanophyceae; order Coleofasciculales; family Coleofasciculaceae; genus Moorena; species Moorena sp. SIO3I6. The sequence goes on from NZ_JAAHHU010000030.1 coordinate 43,110, forward strand.
ACTGGAGCTTACACCGGTGCAGTAGTCGAAAATGTTAACTTCACCGGTGTCCAGCGGATGGATGAAAAGCAGCACTACTATTGCTGTGCTTGGTCCGGTGAAAAGTCAAGAAAAACAATCCCGGGTGGTTGTCAGGGAATTCCTAATAAATTAGGGCGTTAGAAGGTCATTAAGGTTGAAGGTTGAAGGTTGTTAAGGTTGAAGGTTGTTAAGGTTGAAGGTTTAAGGTTTAAGGTTGTGAAGGTTTAAGGTTGAAGGTTGTTAAGGTTGAAGGTTGAAGGTTGTTAAGGTTGAAGGTTGTGAAGGTTTAAGGTTGAAGGTTTAAGGTTTAAGGTTGTGAAGGTTTAAGGTTGAAGGTTGAAGGTTGTGAAGGTTGTGAAGGTTTAAGGTTGAAGGTTGTGAAGGTTGAAGGTTGTGAAGGTTTAAGGTTTAAGGTTTTATAGAAAATCTGCAACTTGCCACCTTAAACCAACGAACCGGCAACCTGTAACTTACCACCTGTAACTTACCACCTGTAACCTTCAACCTTCAACCTTCAACCTTCAACTTTCAACCTGCAACCTGTAACCTCTAACTTTAAACCTGCAACCTTCAACAAACGATGAACCCAACCTATTCCCTGGTTATTCCTGTATATAACGAGGAAAACAGTATTTTAGAACTGTACCGACGCATCTGTACAGTAATGGATCAGTTAGGGGAGGTGGAGTTAATTCTAGTCAATGATGGCAGTTGCGATCGCTCTCTAGAGCTGATGCGAGACCTTCATCAAAAAGACCCAAGGGTATGTTACCTAAGTCTTTCCCGTAACTTTGGTCATCAAATTGCTGTCACTGCCGGTCTAAATTTTGTGCGGGGTCAAGGGATTATTGTCCTAGATGCTGATTTACAAGACCCACCAGAGATCATCCCAGTGCTAGTGGAAAAATGGCAGCAGGGTTATCAAATTGTTTATGCTCAGCGCACTCAGAGACGTCGTGAAAGTTGGTTAAAGCGCTTTCCGGCTTACCTATTTTATCGTTTACTGCGCCGTCTAGCCAATGTCGAGATTCCCTTAGATACGGGGGACTTTTGTTTAATGGATCGACGGGTGGTTGATGTACTCAATGCCATGCCAGAACGCAACCGTTACGTGCGGGGATTGCGTTCTTGGGTAGGGTTGCGGCAAACCTCTGTTTCCTATGTACGTGACCCCCGCTTTGCTGGTGAGATCAAGTACACCATTCGTAAATCCCTAGCCCTAGCAGTAGATGCACTGGTTTCTTTTTCTAAAGTGCCATTGCGAATCGCTACTTATCTGGGATTATTAGCAACAGCGATCGCGCTATTGATGGCAGGGTTAGTGCTTTACTGGCGGATTTTTGAACCGAATTCTCCTGTGACTGGGTTTGCCACCATTATGATTGCAATTTTCTTTTTGGGAGCAGTACAGTTAGTATCTATTGGTATTTTGGGGGAATATGTAGGACGGATTTATGAAGAAGTTAAAGGAAGACCATTGTATGTTTTATCAGAAGTGAGGGGGTTTGGGTCGGAAGGACTATCAAAGTAAGGGATAAGTTATCAGTTATCAGCTGACAGCTATCATGTTTCAAATAAACGAGCTTTGTGGCACAGGCTTCGACGCTGTGAAATAACTCAGATTAAACTAATGCTTACCCAGGGCTATTTTATTCTAAATAGACTTCTTGCAGAACTAGGGAAAAGCGGATCACCGGAACAGCATATCACTGGAAAAGTGGAGAAGAATTGACGCAAAGCGATGTAGAGGTCCGACCCGTGGCGAATTTAATTACGGGTCAAGCGCACCATTACGGTCTTGGGGGGGCAGCGCCGCCAAAGGGGGTTCCCACGGGGCTTACAGCGATGCAGAGGTGCGACCCGTGGCGAATTTAATTCTTAATGCGGAAAACGCACCATTACGGTCTTGGGGAGGCAGTGCGGTCTTGGGGGTTCCCCCCATGAGCAACTGCCGTGGTTCCCCCCGGAGACGAAACCTGATTACGTTGAGCCTTTATGGTTGGTAGGCTATGCAGATGCATGGGTAAAACTTGAGGCGCGACCCCGTAATTTAATTCGCCATAGGAAAGCGCGCCTCCATTGATTAAGGCTCAACTGTCTTACGGTAACTTCAAACCATGAGCGACTGCATCAAGAACACTATCAGAAAACTACTTTTGCAATAGGTCTATAGCGGTTTGCGCTTAGATTAGTTACAATAGCAACAATAAGAAAACAATTTTGTTATTTGTTTTTTAGTCAAAGAATCACAACAATCAACTAGACCTTGTCTTGATGCAGCGCGGTCATGGGGGGAACCCCCAAGACCGCGCTGCATCGCTTTTCTAACTCATCTCTCGTCATAGTTACTAATGAACGTAAATGTTCTTTCAAAATAAACCAGAATTTTTCAATGGGATTAAAATCAGGAGAATAGGGAGGTAAAAATAAAACTTTAGCTCCAACTTCTGATAATATTTCTATAACTTTTTGATTTTTATGACTAGATAAATTATCCATAATTACCACGGCACCAGGCCATAAGGATGGGGCTAAAACATATTTTATATAAGTAATAAAACTTTGAGTATTAATCGAGCCATTTAAGGTCATATTTCCTAATATTACTTGGGAGGAAATAGCACTAAAGATTGTGATATGTTCTCCTCTATAATAAGGGCTATAATCGACAACTCTGGTTCCTCTTTGAGAACGACCATAAATGCGCTTTTTCCCTAAATTAAACCCCGTTTTATCCAAAAAAACTAGGTTTTCGACTAAAAAACTAGTAACTGTTTGCCAATATAAAAGTCTTAAATTAGCTACTCTTTCCGTTTTAGCTTGACTGGCATATAAACTTTTTTTTTTCGTGTTATGTTGAGTTTTTTCAGGAATCTACTCAAGGTAAGTAGGTGGGCGTAATTAAGTGTAAAATAGAAAAGTAGTTTAAAAATCCCAAAATCGTAATGCCAGCTCGATTAAAAATTCGTCTAAGTGAGTTATAACTTCAAGAGTTGTTAGAATTAAAATCTGATAATAATTGTCCAAAAAGAACTATAAAAAGAGTATAATTTATCTGTTGAAATCCTAAAGTATGGACAGTCAATCAAATATCTGACTGGATAGATTGGTCACCGAATACAGTGAAAAAAACTATTCATAGGTGGATAATACAAGGCAAAGAAGGACTCTGGGATAAGCCAAGAAGTGGTAGAAAAAAAAACCTGGAAAAAATCGGATATAGACTATCTAGAAGAGCTTTGTAATGATGAAGAAAGAACTTACAATAGTAAGCAGCTATCTGTTCTTTTAAAAAAAGAGCGTCAAGTGGAATTAAGTCCCGAAAGAATCCGTAAGATACTTAAAAAAAAAGGATATTTATGGAAGCGAACAAAAACAAGTCCAAGACGACATCCTAACCCCAGAGAAAAAGAATATAAAAAAGCAGATTTAGATATGTTACGTCTGCAAGCCTCTTGTGGTGATGTCAGACTAAAATACTTAGATGAAGCAGGTTTCAGTCTTTGGAGTCCTGTAAGTTATAGTTATATAAAGGTAGGAAAACAGAAACAAATTCCCCAAAGTAAAAAACGAGGAAAACGTCTAAATATATTAGGAATATATGAGCCCCAAAAAAGCTTTAACTATACTTTAAAGCTTGGTAGTCTAAAAAAAGATAATTTGATCAAAGTTTTGGATAGCGATGCAGCGCGGTCTTGGGGGTTTCCCCCATGAGCGACTGCATCAAGACAAAGAAGCTTAAGAAGCAAAAACAGCTCGACTAAAAACAGGAATAGATACAGTGATTGTCTTGGATAATTCCTCAAGTCATAAAAGTCATCAGGTAAGATCTAAAGAAAAAGAATGGTTAGAAATGGGATTGTATTTATTCTTTCTGCCAACTTATAGTCCAGAACTTAATCTAATAGAGGGGGAGTGGCATCAACTTAAAACTCATCAAATCTCTGGTAGAATGTTTGAGGATGAATACGATCTAGCTTTAGCAGTTAAAGAAGGTATAAACAAACGAAGTTGCGAAGTAGGTTATCAGCTTCAACAGTGGACAATATCTGAAAATATAGATAGTAAAAATGATCAAGTTTTTAACGTTTAATTAAGCCCACCTACTTAGTTAGGTGTACAGTAATTTGTTTATCTTTTTCAAGTATTTCCACCATTTCCGAGAGAGTTAATGATGGATGCTCTGACAACATAGATTTGATAAATTCCGTGAATGGTTCTAATTTAGATGCTCGGTTATTCCCTTGTTTGCCCGGTGATATATTTCCAGTTTATTTGAATTTTTTAATAATTTTAAATACAAAATTGCGACTCACTTTAAACCTTTTATCTAACCGGGTCATTGAGCCTTGGCCAAAGGCCACGCTACGCGAACACAGTCTAGATAAGCTGTGATAATTTTCGTTTTTATGTCAACAGAATATGCTTTCATAATTGAATTTTTATAATATCTATTATATTATACTCTATTTAAGCGCAAACCGCTATAATCTAATCGGAATATGGTACGATTCAGAGCAAATTCCATTTAATGCATCTACTCCCGTGTCTCAAATCGCAATTATAGAAGCGAAAGCTGGACTAGAAGCTCCTCGTCGTCGTGCCGGACAGCGCCACACTCTGTCACTGTGCCTACCGCTATTTACTTTGGCCATGTTCCCTGACAGGGGGACATAAAGCAGGGTAAGCGCAAGAATCAATAAGCCGTAGCTTACCCTCGAAAAAAACCACGTCATTCTCAACAAATTAACTCTATTGCGAGTACAGTTCGACGAGATTATAGGGGTTTCGAGCCACGAGCAACCGAGATCCAGCCAATGCACATTATGGGCAATTTTTTCTTGCGCTTACCCTGGGACATAAAGCTTATAACGTAGACAATTCTGACTCTATAGCCCGCTCACCCTTCTTGTAATAGTTGAGGCAACGACGGTTAATTTGCATGCATTTCGTCCACTATTTTTTCGCACAATCCCCTTAAGGGAAGCCACGAATGCTCAGGTGCGCTTTCCGTTCGCCGTAGGCGACGCTTTTGGCCTACGGCCAAACGCGAACGGCGAATTTAATTCTTAATGGGTCAAGCGCACTTTAAGTAACTGAGGAGCCATGTTAAAATAAGTTGTACAAATTTTATCGGAAATAAATTGTGAGATATAGCTTCCAGAAAAAAAACTGTTCAGGTTATTTTTACACGAGTCCTGATCGGTTGAACGTATTACCGAGTAATGATTTTAGCTTGCATGTTACCCCCCCATAAAATTAACTCAGTACCTTCATGTTATTTTATATATTGTGGAAATATAAACATTATCCTATCAATATACTATACTAGTGCCAATTTTAGTGTTGAGTATAGCAATGTCTCTGATTGTTGGAACCAGAATCCATAGTGGTGTTGATGGTTATATCCCTGAATTAGGTAAAGTGGAAAATTGGTGTGATCAGGTACTAGAATACGCTGATTATATAGTAAGAGCTACAGATAATCAACTATTTGACAAAATTAGCAAAATTGTTTCGGTGTTTGCAGAACAGGTACTTTCCCTGCTAATAAATCCCTGGAAAGGACTAGCTCATCCCCTAAATGCGATTGTATGTGAAGCAACTTATTTGGGTGGTGATAAACTTTTGCTTCAAAGTCTAGAAGTCTATATATCATCAACAGATGTGGAAACCTTGAATTCTCACCTTACCTCTGACACTCTGGTAGTGGGGGCAAAGATGATTTCAACCCATGGAGGAGATGCTGGAGTAAAATTTATAGATGGTATGACCTCTCCTTGGAATACTTTAGCTTTGTGGAACTTATCAAAGTTAAACATAACAGGGTTTTTAGGAATTTCTAGTGGACTTATAAAGGATGTACCTGGTGGCATGGAAGAAGTAACCACTATTTCCTTACTGCAACAACTTTATCAAAATCAAGCTCAGGCAAAATTGGTTAAACTATCAGACCTTAAGTGGATTACTACCTGGAATAGTCAAGAACGCCAAAAGTACCATAAAAAAAAAATGTTGACAAAATTGTTGCGAGCAGAAAAACAACTAAAACACTCCAGAATTAAGCGTGGAGTTGTCACAATATTGGAATAATAAATTTATCGGCTCACAATCATTTTTTGCCCGTAAACAAGGAAATATGAATCAAAATAAATTTATCAATTGGTCTGAGCAGTATCAGTGCATACCTACTTCTGTACATTACCCTGCTTCAACTGAAGAAGCTAGAGACATTGTTTGCCAAGTAATGCAACAGGGAACAAAAATCCGAGTATTTGGTTCAGGACATTCCCCAAGCGATATTGCTATGAGTAATCAGGATTTGGTTTGTAGCGATCGCTTAAATCAGATCCTAAATATCAACTATGATAGTCAAACTGTTGTTACTCAAGCAGGAGTTACCCTCAAAGATTTGAATCAAAGCCTAGCAAAACATAGACTAGCCTTGCCCAATCTAGGTTCTATTTATGCTCAAACTGTAGGAGGTGCAATGGCAACTGCAACTCATGGCACAGGATTAAATTATGGGGTACTGTCAACAATTATTCAGGAAATTACACTGGTAACAGGTTTAGGAGAAGTTATCAAAATCTCCAAAGATGAAAATTATCAACTATTTAATGCAGCCAAATGCCATCTAGGAAGTTTGGGATTAGTCACAGAACTTAAATTACAAGTAACAAAAGAATTTGACTTAGAAGTACGAGAACAACCAGAAACTCTAGAAACTGTATTGGATAAACTACCAGAACGCCTGCAAGCTGACCACTATCGTTTTTGGTATTTACCCCATGCAGATAGGGTGTGGGAGTGGAGTGCAACTCGCAAACCACCTGGAAAAACTGCTCCCAAACAAAATTTTTTCCAACGCTTCCAGAGTTGGTATAGAGAAAAACTTATTGGTTACTATACATTTGAACTGCTCTTATATTTAGCTACTTATAATCAACGTCTGATTCCCCTGGTTAATCGCTGGTACGTTCAACAAATGTTCAGCAAGTCAAAACAGTCACGAGGGAACAGTGTCAGTCAATTCAATTTTGATTGTCTATTTAAACAGCAGGTTAATGAGTGGGCGATTCCTATAGAACATACGGCTGAAGCCATCTTGCAAATTCGCCAGATGATTAAAGAAAAAGACTATCAAGTTCATTTGCCCATTGAAGTGCGCTTTGTCAAAGGAGATGATATTTGGTTAAGTCCTTGTCAGGGTAGAGATAGCTGCTATATCGGGGTTATTACTTATATGCCCTACGGTAAATATGTTGATTGTCAATCCTATTTTGATGACTATGAAAAAATTATGGCTAAATTAGATGGTCGTCCCCATTGGGCAAAAAGGTTCGGGCCTGATGCTGATAAATTAGAAAAAATGTATCCCCACTGGAACGACTTTCATAAAGTACGTTCTCAACTTGAACCAGATAATATATTTGGTAACTCCTATAGCGATCGCGTACTCGTAAAACCTAAAAAAACGCCTTTGTATTACTCATAAAAATCCGAACATGGGAACAGATATTTTAGTCATCGGAACAGGTGAATATGTCACAGGTTTTGTTCACGGAGCAGCAGCTAATTCTGACAAAAGTGCTGGTGTTGTAGCCTTGGTGCTTTTCGACCTCCGAAGTCGTGGAAAAGTAGAGCAAATTTCCCTCTGTGGACGAGATGGAAAACGTTTTCCAGGGATTCGCCATCATTTTGCCGAACAAATTAGTTCTCGGTATCAGGGAATAGATGCTTCCGTCCATACTTTTCCTGATGACAATGACTATAATCCCCAAGCCTATCAAACTGCTATCGAGAAGATGAAGCCAGGAAGTGGGGTAATTGTAGTGACACCTGATGATACCCACTTTGAGATCGCCATGACTGCTATTCGTCAGGGAATGCACGTTTTAGTTGCTAAACCATTGGTGAAAACTCTAGCAGAACATCAGAAATTAATCGAGGCTGGAAAGCAACATAATGTACTGGTGGGAATAGAGATGCACAAGAGGTTTGACCCCATGTACTCTGATGCACGCGATCGCGCTCGCAGCTATGGAGATTTTAGTTATATGAGTAGCTATATGAGTCAGCCGAGAAGTCAACTTAACACTTTTGGTCAATGGGCAGGGCGCTCTTCTGACATTAGCTACTATTTGAACTCTCATCACATAGATTTATTAGACTGGATGATAGGGGATCGGGCCAGACCCATCCAAGTAAATGCTTTAGCTGCTACTGGAGTCGCCAAGACAGAGTTAGGCATTGATACCGAAGATACCATTACCCTAACGGTTCAGTGGGAAAACATCGAGAGTAGGAATTTAGGAATCTCCATTCATACGGCATCATGGATTGCCCCTAAATCTGACGTTCATTCCCAACAACGGTTTTTCTACATGGGTCATCAAGGAGAGTTACAAGTCGATCAAGCTCATCGAGGTTATACAACTGCAACAGTATCTGGGGGATATGCTAGTATTAACCCCCTATTTATGAAGTACGAACCCTCTGATGGCAAATTTGCTGGACAGGGAGCCTACGGTTATCAAAGTCTTGAAAGATTTGTGGATGCAGTAGGCAGTATTAATGAGGGAAAAGCGGAACCCAAAGATTTTGACAATATCCTAGCGACTGCTGCTCGAACTTTACAGACAACAGCTATTCTTGAAGCTGGTCGTCTCAGTTTAGATAGTGGTGGTTTACCCGTTGAAATTAAATATAGTTCCCAAGAGCTATTAACACCAGAAACTCTCAACCTCAACCTCAACCGCACCTAAATACAATTTTATCATAATGTCGGCAGAAAACCCGAGCCATAACGGTAACTGCTCACCGCAATAAAGATGCTCTATTGACAACGGAGAAGCCAAATTGAACACTTGGATGTATATTGGTTCTTATGACTCCAACCGCCACCGAGAATTCCCAGTCCGTCATGAGCGTCGCCTCCGAACAGTTGGTGACCAATGTACTGCTGGTTGAGTGGCTCGTGAAGCTGCAACAACAACTATCCCTTCAACAACGAGTGATTGAACAGCAGCAAAGACAAATCTTTGGGCAGCAGCAAGAGATAGAACAATTTTTGGAGGAGCGTATTGAAGCTCAAAAACCGCTCCTCGAAAAATAGTTCAGTCCCTCCTTCCTCTGACCAACTCCAAAAGCCCAGCAACAAAAGTAAGCGCAAAAAGGGGAAAAAGCGCGGTCCCAAGTATAATCATCTTTGGAATTACCCGTAACGGATTTGGCACTCAGTCACGAAATAGTGACTATCGAGCATTAAAGCTGTCCCATGTGCGCTACTTCCTTAGAGGTAGTAGAAGAAGCTCCACAAAAAGTCCAGCAAGTAGCTGAAGTAGTCGAGCAACCAATAGAAATCAGAGAATATCGCCGCCCTCTATACAATTGTCCCAATTGTGGATGGTCTGGTTATAGCTCTATGCCTTGGGGAGTCAAAGAAGGATTCAGCTATGGGGGACGACTCTGTAGCATTGTGGGCTGGTTAGGGTATGGGGGCAACTTGACGTGGCGTAAACAGGAATATTTTGCCTTTATATGTCTTGGGGGTTCCTATTTCTCAGGGAAGTCTGGCAAAAATGCAACGCTGGTTCCAAGAGAGTTTGGAGCCTTCTTACCAACAATGGCGTTCCCTACGTCAGACAGCCAGGGGTCAGGTGTGTGGATGAAACGACCTACTGTATAGATGGCATTAAGTATTGGTTGTGGGTAGCTACCAGTGACCAGGTATGTGCTAAGATGTTAGCACCCACACGCAGTAGTGCTGAACTAGAGAAATTACTGGGAGCTGAGTTTGAGGGAATACTCACGCTTTGATTGTTTTAGTGCCTACTCTCCACAAGGAGCTCAGGCCAAGCAGAAGTGTTTAGCCCATCTCGAGAGAGACTTAAAAGCCCTCTTAACCAGTCGCTTTGAAGGCAATCGACAGTTTGCGAGCAAAGTGCAATTAGTGTTGTGGCAAGCTCGCAGTTGCTATCAGGATTATCAAGAAGGAAAACTTAGTTGCCAAACTCTCAATGACCAACGAGAAAGTGTAGAAGCTTCTCTTAAAAAAGTCTTAGAAGAGACACTCTTGGATACCCTCCCTCAGATACTTTGAGATTGATTCAACGACTACAGCGTCATTGGAATGAGTGGTTCACTTTTTTGTCTCATCCAGAGGTCAAACCTGATAACAATGATGCTGAGCGAGCAATGGCCCAATTGTGATACATCGCAAAGTCAGTGGTGGGGCTTGAAGCGATTGGGGGGCACAGTTAGTCGCCCAAATGTTTAGTTTTTTGGTTTCGATGCGGTTGCAAGGAAATAATGCGTTCGCGAAGCGGTTCTTTTGGAACATCGCTGCTTTATGTGAATTATTGTCTTTGGCTGGTCGAAGTCCCCCAGGCTTGGAGTTTTCCTGACAATTAGAGTAAACCATAGTTTTATTTTCATGGGTCGAATGGTAAAGCTATTCCAGTCCTCAGGTTCTTCGAAAGCGGATATTGTCCGCTAACAATGACTCATATCTCACTGTTTGTTCATTTGCCAACCCACTTTCAGATTTGCGATCGCACTTTGAGATTCGTGATCGCACTTTGAGATTCGCGATCGCATTTTGAGATTCGCGATCCCAGTCTTGGGAAACCCCAATATCTCCTTCAACCCTTATGTCGTAGCTTTTTGACATTGTGATTCCGAATGGCTCACCAAGGGTGAGCGAACGGTGAGTCATAAGAGCCAATATAGCAATTCCTTAATAGGTCGTGGTAATTTCTGAAATTCGATCCTTGCTCTACCTGGGTTTTAGCCGATCACTTATTACATCCTATTTAGGATTGCTATATACACCCAAGTGTTCAATTTGGCTTCTCCGTTGTCAATAGAGCATCTTTATTGCGGTGAGCAGTTACCCATAACGATAGTTTGGCGTCGTCTGGGAATGACAAGTGGCAAAGTATGGTATCATATTAATACAGCCGATAAACCAAGCTTTAAAAGTTGAAAAAAATCAATTCAACTCTTACTATTTACAGTCGCTGAGAGGCATAATGAGACTCTAAATGGACGTGGAGGAAGCGTAAATCTACCCCTAAAACGTACTTGCACTGCAAGTGAAGCCCGCCTTGAGTCATTCGTTCAACGCACAGTTGTTTGATTGATGGATAGGAATCGGTGCGCTGTCTTTTAAGAGCAGCGTCAGGAGGATGTCAATTCACCAGATTCAACAACAATGAAAAAGTCACTAGAATTGCCAAACCAACAAAAAATTTATTTCCTCAACGAGGAGGAAGCACTTTTTCTTTATGATGATATTTTTGTCAGACAAAGTTATTTGCAGCATGGGATAACTTTAAAACCAGGTTATACAGTATTTGACATTGGTGCCAACATAGGTTTGTTTGCACTTTTTGCTCATCAATATTGTCAAGGCAATATCAATCTATTTTGTTTTGAACCAATTAAACAAATTTATAAAATTATGCAAAAAAATATGCAGTTAACTAATGTTATTAGCTATAATTGTGGATTGTGGAACGAAGATAGTAAAGCAACGTTTGATTACTTCCCTCATTACTCATTATTATCAGGAGCAGATGCCAAGTTTAGCCCGGCAGAGAAAAACAACTTTACCAACTTAATTATTAACAACTTAAATAATAAAAATGCAAAAAAAACTAATAATATCATAACACAAATCATTAAAATATGTCCGTTTCCATGGAAAGCAAGATTAGTGGAATTTATTTTAGAAAAGTTTTTCTTGAAAACCAAACAAGCTAGTGTAACTTTAACGAGTATATCTGAAATAATCAAAAAACATGAGTTATGTCAGATAGATTTAGTTAAATTAGATACTGAAAAAGCTGAACTTAAAATTCTTGAGGGAATCAATTCCGCAGACTGGCAAAAAATCCAGCAGTTGGTTATAGAAGTTCATGACATCCAAGACCGCTTAAATATCATCAAAAATATGTTAGAAAAAGAAGGCTTTGAATGCTATGTAGAAGCAGGTTCACCACCAAAATTTTTAGCTTACTCAATTTTAGGAGTCACTAATCCAGTTTTCACCAATCATTATTCACAAGAATTACTTTATACTATCTATGCAAAAAGAATAAAATAACGATTGTAAATGATGGTGCTAAACATATTTTTGAAAATAAATTGTATAATTTTATGAAAAACATGAATTTAAAATACTTGATAAAAATATGTTTTTTAATTCACTGTATAACCCCATACGGTGGCTATTACGAATAATCGGAGGTTGGGTATAACTTCGTTATACCCAACAAAAAACCATTAAAAATGGCGTTAATTAATGGTAATTTTTTTATATAAAATTCAAACAAAATAAGTTTTATGATAGTATTAACCCTGACTATTGAATTTTACTAACGCCCACAAATTGATTTAAAAAATATAAATAAACCTACAAAAGTTAAGTAATCAGTAATTTTAATTAAAAATATAGGAGTTTTAAATTAGCTGGGGTACACATTTTTTTGTGTTAGGGAACAGGGCCTTCAGAGCAGGGAACAGGGAACATGTAAGATCGAAAAAATATTGTGTGTTTCATTAGGATAAAAAGCGCTATATATAACTTTTGTCACAGTTGGTATTAGGGGAATTATCGGTGATGATAAAAATATCTGAACATACTCTTGTTGAGCAATACAACAAATATGCAAGTTATGAAAGCAAAAGATGGCAAGATTTAGCAGCACAAAACGTCAATAGTTGGGCGGATGTCTGGGAACAATCAGTAGCTCATTTGTCTCACCGCCCAATAGTTCATGAGGTAGGTTTTATATCCCCTTGGAGCTATCAAGAACTTGATCGCGCAGCCGATAAAATAGCAGAATGGGCGATTTCCTCAAATCAAAAATACATCGGGGTTCACCAAAACAACAGTGCTGTTTTCCTAGCTACTGTCTTGGGATTAGCTAAAGCAGGAATTGTCGCAGTTTTATTTAATGCCAGAGAATCAGATAAAAAATTATCAACTTTAGCCCATAATTCAGGAGTCAAGATTACCATAGGTCAGCCCATCCCATCAGTAGAAACCTATGACCCAAACTGGATTCTTGAACGTTCCTGGTCGGGTCGCACTTCAGCAAAACACCGTCGTCAAGTTACGCTTGATGACCCAGTTGTGATTATCTTTACTAGCGGAACTAGCGGTCGCAGTAAACCCGCACTCTTTAGTCATCGCCGGATGATTGGTGCGGGAATTGCTTGGTCGTTGCGAACAGGGATGTCTTATGACAGTAAGTGTTACATCACTTTGCCTCTCTATCATGGAAATGGGCTAGCTGTGGCTTTTTCTAGTTGTTTAGAAGCGGGAGCTTGTGCTGTAGTCCGCGATAAATTTTCTGTGGGAGCATTTCTGACGGATGTGCGTACCTACAATTGTGATTCAGTTGTTTATATTGGCGAACTGTGGCGTTATCTGAGCAACAGTCCCCAACAACCCGAGGATGCCAAAAATCCCCTGGGCGTTATTTTTGGTAATGGTTTAACATCTCCCCTCTGGGAGCAGGTGATCGAAAGATTTGGGATTGAAAAAGTAGTAGAACATTACGGTGCGACAGAAATGCCAGCATCAGCACTGACAAATTGGACGGGAAGACCGGGTTATTGTGGTTTTATTCCCCCAGACCATCCTGATGCCAACAATGTAGCGTTAGTTAACGAGCAAGGAAAAGTTGTTGCACCGGGAGAAGTTGGAGAGGCTGTGTTGCGGGTTCCGGGTAATTTCTATCGAGGTTATCTTGACCCAAAACTAGATGAGGATAAACTCTGGAGAAATTTATTTGAACCAGGTGACTTGTGGTGGCGTTCTGGAGATTTACTATGTCGAGATGCTGACGGCTTTTTTATGTTTGTTGACCGTATGGGTGACAGCTTTCGTTGGAAAGGAGAAAATGTTTCTTGTGTGGAAGTAGAGGAAGCAATTTTATCGACGGGTAAAGTCCGAGAAGCGGTTGTTTATGGAGTTCCAATTCCTGGTGCATCGGGTAAAGTAGGGATGGCATCTATTTTACCTATTGAGTCTTTGGATGAAGGTGAAACTCTTGATGATTTCTTGACTCACTTGCAAGAACTTTTATCTCCCTATGCTATCCCACACATTATTCGATTAGTTGATCGGCATCACGAAACAACTTCCACTATGAAGATTATCAAAGCTCATCTACAGACTGAGGGGTTTAAGCAAATTGAAAAATATCCACATTTTGCGTTACGTCAGGGTCGGTATGTTCGCCTGAAAAGGGATTGCATTTCGGTACTATAGTCAGGAAAATTAACTCTAGGTTTTAGGTAAATAATATCAATGGTAGTGGTAAATATGTAGTGAATTAACCAAGGTATGTTAAGGTTTGTCAAGGGTTTCAACTATGGTAGCTACTTCCACGTATTGAAAGCCTCATCAGCTCGAAAAAGAGTAAGCATTCAGCTATCAACCGTTGGCCATTCGCGTAGCGTGGCTAAAGACTATGAATTCCTGGCCGAAAGGCCAGGGAACTGAGATTTAGCAAATGCTTACCTATTTCATTCAAAAGCTGAAGGCTGACGGCTGATAGCTGTTAGCGTAGCGTGCGCGTAGCGGATATGCTTAGGTTTTTTTAGTCTGTTTTTTCTATACCCTTGGCGAAGATGCTATCTTTCTCTGTGAGAGCCAACCTAAACCCAAAATACTAAGTCCTATAACCGTACCAGCTTCAGGTACACTTGCTGGTGATTCATTTTCTACCCGCCTAACAATCGCTGTGTCTACGAACTCTCCATCTACCTCGAATCCAGTAAATAAGTCTCCGAAAATACTCGGACCACTATAAGGATTAAATCTAAAATCTTCTGTAGCCCAACTTAATTGCTCGCTCTCTCCTACCGCACCTTCAAACAGTGACAATACAGGCTGTCTCGTAGAATCCGCCTTGGTATAGGTTCTATTGTTGAAAAAAAACTCAATCTCATCTACTGGATACGTTAACTCGACCACGGTAATATCAGGCTCACGATAATCAAATTCTCTCCGAGTTTCATTGGCGTCATCATAGCTGAACTTACCAGAAAATTCTTCTGTTGAAAACTCATAGGTAATGGTAATAGCTTGGGCAGGATTAGTGTCAATCACTGCTAGGCTTAAAGCCGCACCAGTAGTGATTAGTGCTAAGTTTTGGCAGATACTTTGTAGCTTTAACATTGATTTATCCCTGAAAATTACTTGTTGATATTACTTATTTTTAATTTTTTAAATTAAGTCTATACCAAGGGTCAGTAGAATTTATAAACACTACATAAAGTTTACATAAAGTTTACATAAAAATGTGAATAACGGTTGATACTATAGCAATAGGGAATAGGAAATAGGGAACAGGGAATAGAAAAGGGTTGATAAACGTTAAATTTATTAACACAGTTAACAGAATTGATGTCCAAGTAGTTAGTTAAAAACTTGTTAATAAATCCCAAACACATTCTGGTCAACTAATCCGTCAGCCTATGCGCTACGCCCACGCGTGCGCGAACAGCCATTTGCGTAGCGTGGGCAATGTGCAATGCGCAATGGCCAAAGGAGAGCATTTAATAGTTCGAGATTAATGGGAATTGAAAGTCTGGGTAAAAGCTGATACGCGACACGGTGATACGCGACACGCTGGTATTTCAAGTAACAGTAAGGAGAAACTAATTAATACTAAACTATAGCGTTGCTCACAGTTATCAAGTACATTAAATTTTATTATCCCTACTCCCTACTCCCTACTCCCTACTCCCTACTCCCTACTCTCTTTGCTATATGACTGAATTTGCGTCTTTCAAAACTCAAGTAGCTGCTTCAGCTCAACGTTTGTTTGAGCTCATTGATGGTTTTAAGCAATCCAAGGTACTGGTGGTTGGTGATTTAACTCTTGATGAGTTTCTCACAGGTGAAGTGGAACGAATTTCACGAGAGGCACCAGTATTAATAATACGTCATGAAACCACTCGTCAAACTCCTGGTGGTGGGGCAAATGCTGTTTATAATCTGGCTAAGCTGGGAGCAAAGGTTAAGGTAGCTGGGTTTTTGAGTAAAGATCCTCAAGGGCAAGTGCTGCGGACGATGTTTGAAGAGGTGGGGATTGATACTAGTGCGATCGTGATTGATCCAGACCGACCAACTGTGACCAAAAGCCGGATTGCTGGTCATGCCCGTCAGTCGGTGACTCAGCAGATTGTGCGAATAGACCGCAAGTCAGATGAATTGCCCGACCGGGATAAGCAGTTAGAGTTGGCAGCACAAATACAACAGCATTTAGATCAGGTGGATGCTGTAGTTTGTTCTGATTACGGAGATGGTGTGTTTACACCACCAGTGATTGAAGCCGTTTTGTCTCACGACCGCACCATTGTAGATACTCAGAAGGATCTGGCCCGTTATCATGGCGCTATAGTTTTTACTCCCAATCTGCCAGAAGCGGAGCGAGCAGTGGGCTATGGGATTAAGAGTTTTGAGGATTTGTTGAGAGCTGGTAGAGATTTGTTGGCACTGACTCAAGGGGAAGAAATTCTGATTACTCGTGGTGAACAGGGGATGAGTTTGTTTGGTCGTGATGGTAAGGTTGAGCATATCCCAGCCTTTAATCGCACCGATGTATTTGATGTAACTGGTGCTGGGGATACCGTAGTAGCAGCCCTGACCTTGAGCTTGTGTCTGGGGGCTTCCTACTGGGAAGCAGCGGTTTTGGGGAATTTGGCCGCTAGCATTGTGGTGCGTCAGTTTGGGACAGCCACCACTAGTCAGGATGAGATGAAAGAGGCTTTACGGGGATTGTTGGAGCTTGAAGCATAAACTATAGCAATTCTCTGTTCGATGCTTTCATCAATAGGTAAAGATTTATTACGAAAAAAATAATTTCTGCGTAAAGTCAACAGATTATCTTGAGGAATAAATAGGGAGCATCTCACTGCTGTGTGAGCGTGATTATACTGCCCACATATAGCAGAAGTCAGAAGTCAGAAGTCAGAAGTCAGAAGTCAGAAGTTCAGAAGTCAGAAGTCAGAAGTCATTTGAGAATAACATGTTTTCTCGCAATCTCGCCTTTATCATCGGTATCAATAACTACAGAAACGGCATTTCTCCCCTCAACACTGCCGTAAACGATGCCAAAAAACTAGTAGAAATTCTCCGCGAGAAGCATGATTACGAAGTCTGGGAATGCCTAGACGAAGTGGCAACTCTGTCTAAGTTTAACAAATTTTTATCTCATACCTTACCCGAACAAGTTACTGAAAATGACCGCTTATTATTTTACTTTGCTGGTCATGGAGTCGCTCTCAATGGGGATGATGGCCCGGCGGGTTACTTAATTCCTCAAGATGCTTTACTGGGGGATACTAATAGTTATCTGCCCATGACCAAGTTACACGATGCTTTAAGTCAATTACCTTGTCGTCATTTCTTGGGTATCCTCGACTGCTGTTTTGCTGGTGCTTTCCGTTGGTCGAGTACTAGGGATCTACTCACATCACCAGAAGTAATTCACAAAGAACGATACGACCGTTTTATTAGTGACCCAGCCTGGCAAATTATTACCTCCTCAGCTTCTGACCAAAAGGCTTTAGATAACTTTAATTTAGATAACGAACGCGGTCAATTCGGCAATCATTCCCCTTTTGCTAGTGCATTATTAGAAGCCCTCGAAGGGGCAGCAGATATAATTCCTCCTGCTACCAATGGTAAACCGGCGGGAGATGGGGTAATTACAGCCACAGAATTATATTTATATTTACGGGATCGAGTCGAAATACCCACAGAAAAATGCCGGATACGACAAACCCCTGGTATTTGGTGTTTAAATAAGCACGATAAGGGAGAATATATCTTTCTTTCTCCGGGACATGAACTTAACTTACCCCCCGCACCACCTTTAGATGAATCACAAAATCCCTATCGCGGTTTAAACTCCTTTGAGGAGAAACACAGTTCACTGTTTTTCGGTAGAACATTACTAGTAGAAAAGTTACAGGATTTTGTGAAAAGTCATCCCCTGACAGTGGTGTTGGGTGCTTCCGGTTCGGGTAAATCTAGCTTGGTCAAGGCAGGATTAATTCCCAAACTACGGCAATATAATACCGAGAAATGGTGTATTTTGCCACCCATTCGTCCTGGTGAGACTCCCTTGCAAGGGTTAAATAATGTGCTGACTGAAGCTAAGTTACCCTTGGTTGAGCCACAAAACCCACAGCAGAACCTGGCAATGAGCATTGATGTTTGGGCGAAGAATAACCCCAACTCTAAGTTATTACTGTTGATTGACCAAAGCGAAGAAATTATTACACTCTGTCAAAACTTAGATGAGCGTCAGGCGTTTTTCCAACAGATACTCACAGCCATAAATACCCATGGGGATAAATTACGGGTAGTATTAACCCTACGCTCTGACTTTGAACCCCAAGTCAGGGATGCTGGCTTAACGTTTGTCCCCACAGACTATAACGTGGGTTTAACTGTGCTTAAAAAGCGTTGGCACAGCAGACGATTTATTGTACCGGCGATGACACGAGGGGAACTAAGGGAAGCGATAGAAAAACCGGCTCAAGCACGGGTAATGTATTTTCAACCCCACGATTTAGTTGAACAATTAATTGATGAAGTGGCGGATATGCCGGGAGCATTACCCCTGCTGTCTTTTGCCTTGAGTGAATTCTTCATCAAGTATTTAAGGCGGCAACGGGAGGCACAATACAGGGGTATTACTATTGACCGGGCGTTGACTCAAGCCGATTATCTTGAATTGGGGGGAGTAATGCAATCACTAACTCAAAGGGCTGATGAAGAATATAAGGCGCTAGTTAATAAAAACCCCGCTTATGACCAAGTTATCCGTCATGTGATGTTACGGATGGTGGCACTAGGTGGAGGAGAATTAGCCCGTAGGCGCGTATCGTTATCAGAATTGAAATATCCGGGTCAGAAAGATGGTTTAGTGAACGAAGTAATTAAGCGCTTTACTAACGTACGGTTATTGGTTAATGGAGTTGATGCTGTACGCAATCCCTATGTGGAACCAGCCCATGATGCTTTGGTGCGGGGTTGGCAAAGGTTGCTGGAGTGGAAACAAAAAGAGGAGGAAAATTTACTTCTACAACGGCGGTTGACTCCTGCGGCGGTGGAGTGGAAAAATCTTAAAAGCAAAAAACAATCATCCGGTTTTGAAGCCAAGGCTGAAGCTGCGATTAATTGGTTGAATGGGAGACTTGACCTTGCTGAAAACTTTATTAACAAAATAAACACCCTCGAAAATACTCCGTTGGCTCGATTGTGGCAACGGACACCGGAGCAACAAAAAGATTCGAGAGATAAAACCGTACAATTTCTTTGGAATGCCAATCCTTATCTTGATGTATTGAATAAAGAACTCAATTCTGATGATAACTGGCTGAACCAAGTAGAAGCTGAGTTTGTGCAGCGTAGCGTCAGGCAAAAAAGCTTCAATACTCGTCGGAATTGGGGTGTTGCGATCGCAGTTATGCTGGGGTTAGGTACAGGTTTAGTATTATCGACTCATTTTGGCTTACAATCTCGTAAACGGGCAATTAACTCAGACTTCCTTGCACAAGCTGCCAATATCAAGTATTCTCTATCAGTAGAATCTACTACAGAAGAATTGCTCCAAGCTATTGAATCAACCGCTAAAATTCAAGATTACCAAAAATCCTTACAACCAACAGTGATCAATGAAATTAATTCTAGCTTATTGACAGCTTTAGATAACGTACGAGAAAGGAACCGTTTACAAGGTCATACAGGTTGGGTCACTAATATCGCTTTTAGTCCAGATGGCAAACAGATTCTCAGTGGCAGTGACGACGGAACAGTGCGTTTGTGGGACACAGAAACCGGTCAACTAATCCATACATTAGAAGGTCATACTGATACTGTCTATGAGATCGCTTTTAGTCCAGATGGCCAACAGATTCTCAGTGGCAGTTCCGACAACACAGTGCGGTTGTGGGACACAGAAACCGGTCAACTAATCCATACATTAGAAGGTCATACTAGTTTGGTCTCTGATATCGCTTTTAGTCCAGATGGCAAACAAATTCTCAGTGGCAGTTGGGACACCACAGTGCGTTTGTGGGACACAGAAACAGGTCTTACTCTCCATACATTAGAAGGTCATACAAGTCGGGTCGAAGCGATCGCTTTTAGTCCAGATGGCAAACAGATTCTCAGTGGCAGTCACGACAACACAGTGCGTTTGTGGGACACAGATTCCGGTACACTAATTCATACATTAGAAGGTCATACTAGTTTTGTCACTGAGATCGCTTTTAGTCCAGATGGCAAACAGATTCTCAGTGGCAGTCACGACAACACAGTGCGTTTGTGGGACACAGATTCCGGTACACTAATCCATACATTAGAAAGTCCTACAGATTGGATCACTGATATCGCTTTTAGTCCAGATGGCAAACAGATTATCAGTGGCAGTAACGACAACACAGTGTGCTTGTGGGACACCGAATCCGGTCAACTAATCCATAAATTAGAAGGTCATATAAAAAATCAGTTAAGTTCTGTCACTGATATCGCTTTTAGTCCAGATGGCCAACAGATTCTCAGTGGCAGTAAAGACAGCACAGTGCGTTTGTGGGACACAGATTCCGGTACACTAATTCATACATTAGAAGGTCATACTTCTGAGGTCTCTGAGATCGCTTTTAGTCCAGATGGCAAACAGATTATCAGTGGCAGTTTGGACAACATAGTGCGTTTGTGGGACACCAAATCCGATCAATCTCTCCATACATTAGAAGGTCATACAAATACTGTCTATGCGATCGCTTTTAGTCCAGATGGCAAACAGATTCTCAGTGGCAGTTTTGACAACACAGTGCGCTTGTGGGACACAGAAACCGGTCTTCCTCTCCATACATTAGAAGGTCATACAAATACTGTCTATGCGATCGCTTTTAGTCCAGATGGCAAACAGATTATCAGTGGCAGTTTTGACAACACAGTGCGTTTGTGGGACACAGAAACCGGTCTTCCTCTCCATACATTAGAAGGTCATACTAGTTTTGTCACTGATATCGCTTTTAGTCCAGATGGCAAACAGATTCTTAGTGGCAGTGGCGACAGAACAGTGCGTTTGTGGGACACAGAAACCGGTCAACTAATCCATACATTTGTTGGTCATACCAATAGTGTTACTGATATCGCTTTTAGTCCAGATGGCAAACAGATTCTCAGTGGCAGTAACG
>NZ_JAAHHU010000030.1:64473-67851 GCF_010672095.1 Moorena sp. SIO3I6
GACAGAACAGTGCGTTTGTGGGACACAGAAACCGGTCAACTAATCCATACATTTGTTGGTCATACCAATAGTGTTACTGATATCGCTTTTAGTCCAGATGGCAAACAGATTCTCAGTGGCAGTAACGACAACACAGTGCGTTTGTGGGACACAGAAACCGGTACACTAATTCATACATTAAAAGGTCATACCAGTTTTGTCAATGATATCGCTTTTAGTCCAGATGGCAAACAGATTATCAGTGGCAGTTTTGACAACACAGTGCGTTTGTGGGACACAGAAACCGGTCTTCCTCTCCATAAATTAGAAGGTCATACTATATATGTCACTGATATCGCTTTTAGTCCAGATGGCAAACAGATTATCAGTGGCAGTCAAGACAGCACAGTGCGTTTGTGGGACACAGAAACCGGTACACTAATCCATACATTTGTTGGTCATAAAGCTGATGTCACTGATATCGCTTTTAGTCCAGATGGTAAACAGATTATCAGTGGTAGTTTGGACAGAACAGTGCGTTTGTGGAACACAGAAACCGGTACACTAATTCATACATTAAAAGGTCATACACATTATGTCACTGATATCGCTTTTAGTCGAGATGGCAAACAGATTCTCAGTGGCAGTTGGGACAGAACAGTGCGTTTGTGGGACACAGAAACCGGTCAACTAATCCATACATTTGTTGGTCATACCAATAGTGTTACTGATATCGCTTTTAGTCCAGATGGCAAACAGATTCTCAGTGGCAGTAACGACAACACAGTGCGTTTGTGGGACACAGAAACCGGTACACTAATTCATACATTAAAAGGTCATACCAGTTTTGTCAATGATATCGCTTTTAGTCCAGATGGCAAACAGATTATCAGTGGCAGTTTTGACAACACAGTGCGTTTGTGGGACACAGAAACCGGTCTTCCTCTCCATAAATTAGAAGGTCATACTATATATGTCACTGATATCGCTTTTAGTCCAGATGGCAAACAGATTATCAGTGGCAGTCAAGACAGCACAGTGCGTTTGTGGGACACAGAAACCGGTACACTAATCCATACATTTGTTGGTCATAAAGCTGATGTCACTGATATCGCTTTTAGTCCAGATGGTAAACAGATTATCAGTGGTAGTTTGGACAGAACAGTGCGTTTGTGGAACACAGAAACCGGTACACTAATTCATACATTAAAAGGTCATACACATTATGTCAATGATATCGCTTTTAGTCGAGATGGCAAACAGATTCTCAGTGGCAGTTGGGACAGAACAGTGCGTTTGTGGAACAATTACTCTTGGCAAGAGGCTTTAAAAGAGGCATGTGATCAGCTGCAATTTCATCCTGACCTCGTTGCACCTAAAAATAATAAAGCAGGAGAAGCTTGTCTTAAGCATGCCAGTTGGGAGGATAAAGCCAAAGCCGACTTTCTGGTAAGACAAGGTAGGGCAATTAGTTCACAAAAAGAGCCAAATATCAAGAGTGCTGTTAAAAAATTTAAAAAAGCGCAAAAACTCTATCCTGACATCGACCTCAATCCATATACAGAGGAAATAGATAAAGACCCAAAAACAGTAGCACAACAGTTGGCTTCAGAATGAAAATAATCACATGCCTGTCCACAGAAAAATGAAGTAGGTGCTCAAGCCATGGCCTTTAGGCCACGCTACGCGAACGCCTGATCGGGTGCCTACCAACTAAATAGATTACCATTAGAGCCGAAATCTTGGATAGATTATCGGCTACTTTGCGCTGCATCAAGACAGGAAATCAGCCTCAAATAAATCTGAAAAGCGCGTAGCGCTATACCTCTGGCGACTCGATCAATAATTTGTTACAAAACTTTTTAAAATATGCTATAATATGCAATTTTTTATTGTATAATGAAAGTGTGGACAATCAAATCCACGGGAAGAGCCAGCCTAAGAGTTTTCCTAGGCCACAGGCTGGCTCTGGGTACCCCTTAACGTAAAGGAGATAACTTCATATTAGACTTCTTGCAGAAGTCGGGAACAGGGAACAGGGAATAGGGAACAGTGGACAAGAATTGTTCGCGTAGCGTGGCCTACGGCCAGGGAAACACTATCAGAAAAATACTTTTACAAGAGGTCTAATAAACACTTTGGCAAAGGGAGCAGGGAGCAGGGTAAAGAGGCAGTATTCAGAAAATTTTATTAGTTAAATTGCCTTATAACCCTTATTCAGCAAGCTTTATGAGTTTTTTTAACTGGAAATTTAGAGGTTGTCTGAGAAGTCTCATTTGCTACATCCAAGCCCCCTAAATCCCCCGAGCGAGCAATCCCTCGCTCGGGGGACTTTTAGAAGCAAATTGACTCTTCCCCCAAAGTTGGGGGGCTAGGGGGGCAAAATTCAGTATCAAAAAACTTTTCAGATATCCTCTTAGCATAGTAGGTACTGAAGAACCATATATTCAGATGCGTTCGCGAAGCGTGACCATTCGCGTAGCGTGGCCCAAAGGCCAAGGTCAATCGCATTTAGGGTTAGTTTTTTCTTTCATCATTAGTTTTTACTTTCATCACTTAATCTTTTAGTTAACTTTACTTACTCTTCAAAATTAAATCAAACAATGTTTGATTAACTATTGATAGTCGTTTTTTATATCAATACCGATGAAATTAACTCACATTAGTGCTTCTTTAGTATTCCTGGGAGCGATCGCCTTTGGCGCGGCTTCGCCGATCGCAGTTACTCCAGCTTATGGAGCCTCGGTATCCTTCACTCCGACTGGGTCACAATTAGACCAAGATGCCATCAATGACCTCCAAGTCAATGTTGGTGACACCATTGATTTCTCTTTCGTGTTAGATACTAGCGGTCTCACCGCTAATTTACAGTCATTGGACATTCTTGTAGAACAAGATAGTACTGAGCTTGTTACTTTAGAAGGATTTAGGACAGATGCAGATATAGCTGCCTTTTCAGACTTTAGCGGGAGCCTAGTAGAAAACCCACCCTTTGGAATACCTACAGTACTTTTTCAACGTAGTGATTCAATTGGAGTTTCTCCAGACTCTATCTTAGATATAGTGAGGACAACTGACCAAGTACTGCCTGGGTTGAAGAATGATGGATTGCCTGACTTAGCAATTACTGTTACTTCTGCAATTGATGCTAATGGTATAGATGTAACCAGTATTTTTAAACCAGTTAGCCAAAGTCTTGATGTTCAGCCCGCCCCTGTTCCTGAAACCACATCACTGTTAGGTTTCTTAGGATTAGCTGCTGTGACTACTCTCACATCAAATCAAAGATTATGATGTGGGCTTCTCAAACTCACGAATGAGACTTGCTGCTCCTCGGCGGATGCCGACGCTACGCGAACGATATCCTGTACCGATTTACCACAGCCATTAAGCGGCAGT
>NZ_JAAHHU010000300.1:0-5487 GCF_010672095.1 Moorena sp. SIO3I6
CCGAGACGTTCTTGACCAAACTCTGAGCTACCAAACAAGATGATAATACCGACAAACACAACTATGCCACCGATTAGGTTGACTATGCTCAATCTAGGGGCGATTAAAACCACAATAAAGGTACCAAGCATCATCAAACCAAATAGAGCCTTAGTACTCACATACAAAAGGGTAAGTAAACCCAGCAATAGCATCCAGATCCAGCGTGGATTTGACTGGGTTAGCCTCCAATAGGTCAGACCCATGAACAGCAATAACCAGGTTACAAAGCCGTTAGGGTGACCAATAGTCCCTTTGATGCGAGATACTTCTTCTATGCCGGTGGAGTGACCGCCGTGAGGAGCGAAAAAGGGAGGTAAAACCGAAGGCAATAACATCTGGAGCAACGCTACTGTAACTGGTAAGAGCAGAGCCCAAAACAGCCCGTAGACAACTTGCTTAGGTGGAAGCCTGTCCTTGAGTTGCATTACCAGCAAGTAGACCATTAGCCAAGAAAATAGACGTATCCACTCACGGATGCTTCCTAGCAAAAACGAAGCATCTAGCCCCAGCCCTCCCAGAGGCAAAAGTATCACCCACAAGCCTTGTAGCATCACCCAACCAGCAAAGAACCACCAAAACTTATCGGTGCGTACAGTTTGCCCCCTCAGTAACATCACTGTCACATAAAGCAAAGTCAAGCCGTCGAGTCCGATCGCAAAAGCTGCTGGTACCTGTTGATCTGAAAACGGATCGAGACAACTACGCAAGATCAATAGTCCCAGTACGGCTTGCTCAAATCGGGCAAAGAAGTAGACCATCACCGCTACTGCCACCAACCCTAAACCAAGCAAACGGGGCTGAGTACCTGCGAGTAAGCCAACGGCTAGACCAATGGGCACACCTGCCAGTCCCAGCCAAAAGGTCAGAGCAGAGGAACGATGCCAGGGGTTATGAATCTGCATGATCAACCCCCCTGGATACAAGAGCACAATTATTATTGCTGGCTTCTTTGCCATGGGTCTGCCTGGATTGGGATTGAAGCTGGTAACTATCGAAGGAATCGGAATAGTACTGTTGAGTGCGATCGCTTATCCCATTGACAACAAACCCCAGTATGGGAGTGCTACTCTCTTTCAATTCGGATACTGTCTGTAGTAGCATATCTTTCTGGGTAAAGTTGGGACGTGTGACTATCACCAATCCATCACTATAGCGACTAAAAGTATGGGCATCAGCAAAACTACTAACTGGTGGCGTGTCTACAATCACTAGGTCATAATGATCTGCGGCTGCTGCCAAAATAGACTTCATCACCTGTGAGTGTAGGAAGGTAGCCGGACCAGAGGGCAGGTCACTACAGGTCAAAATTGAAAGGTTGGGGATCGCTGTGGGTTGCACCGCTTCGAGCCAGGTTTGATTGCTGTCAATCACATCTGTAACCTTTGGCTGAGGGGGTAAGCCAAAGAAATAGTGCTGCATTGGGTGACGCCAGTCGCCATCAATAATCAATGTCCGCCGGGAAAATCTTGCTGAAACCGCAGCCAAGTGGGAAGCTACCACTGACTTACCCTCTCCGGAAACAGCACTGCTGACCACAATCAGCTGTAACCTCTTCTGAGCACGCAACTCCATGGTTGTCAGAAGCAGGCGGTAAGGCTCGATTAACCTCATATCTGCTAAGAATCGGTTCGGTTGCTTAAGACTGAGTGCCTGAGCAGGTATCTTCGGTAATACCCCCAGCCTAGGCAGCTTCAGCAGTGCCTCCGCTTCCGAGGCATCGTTTAGGGTATTATCCATCACCTCCAGCAGCAGCACCATACCGACAGCTAGGGCAATTCCAGCAGCAGTAGCAATCACCAGCACCACTTTTGGATTGGGTTCCTTGGGTGATGAAGGAAGTTTTGCCCGCTCAATAATTTGAATATTGTTAACTAGTTGGGCTTCTGCAATCCGTGCTTCTTCCAGTTTGTTTTGGAGGAGTTTAAGAGAGGCAATTGCTTCGTCTTGTCGGCGAACTAAGGTAGCAAAGGGTTGCCCTAGAACTGGTATTTGACCAAGACGATTCTGGAGTTTAATGCGCTCAGTCTGCACTAGGTAGAGCTTTTGTTCCAGTACCGACCGTTCTGTTTCAGCTAAAATAAATCTAGAGGTAAAGTCCTGGCTCAACTGATCAGAGGCCACATCACCAGGGGGAATAATTTGATTAGTGAGCTGATTAGTGGGCTGATTAGTGAGCTGATTAGTGGGCAACAGACGAGACAGTTTTTGATTGTAGAGGGTAAGGAGTTCATACCGCTCCTGAACCAGTGATATCACCGCTGGATTCTGATCAGTTAGACGCGATCGCATTTTGGCTAACTCCCGATCCAAATCTACTAGCTGAGCTCGTAAGGCTTGGAGTTCTTGATCTTGACCAATGCGTCCAGCAATGTAAGCATTCTGAGTATTATTCAGACTGGTTATTGTCTGGAGTTCTTGGCTACGGGTTTTAGCGTCTTGGAGTTGAATAGACACAGCACGTTCTTGGTCTTCTAAAGTAGCTAAACTCCTGACTAAGAGTTGTGTTTGTTCCTCGGGAGAAACTAAACCAGTGGTCTGTTTAAATTTGTTTAACGCTGCTTCTGCTGCTGCTACCTCCAAACGCCGTAATGGTACTTCTTTCTCCAAAAATTCCCGCACAGCTTTAGCTTCTGAACGAATCCCTTCAGCACTTTCAGTAACCATTGCGTTGGCGACAGCATTGAGCACCGTGGTTGCCAATTCTGGATTTTGACCCTGATAGCTCAGCTCAAGAATATTGGTAGCAGGCACAATTTTTACCTTTAAATCCTCACGGAGTTTGTCTATGGTCAGTCCTTCTGGTGAACTGCCGAGTAGAGCAATCTCGTCAAGTGCTCCCTGAAGAACCCGTTCTGACCCCACTAGTTCTGCTTGAGTTGCGATTGGGTCAGCTCCACCGGGTGTATTAGCAGGGACTTGGCTGAGGTTGTCACCCAACTCAGATACACTCACCTTTTTATTGTCCAGCATCAGCCGTGCTTTCACTTGGTACACTGGTGGGGTAACAACCAAATAGGCAATCGCTCCACCAATTACGGATGTAAAGGTAACAAGGGCTGGCAAAAGCCGCCGCTTTAAGGCTAATGGTAGTGATGAAAGGCTTGTGTCCATAACGTTGACGAAACTCTGTAGTTTTACTGGTTCTTGAAAAAGGGGAGCGTGACACTGAATTTGGCATCAGAGGACGCACAGAGTTTTTGATACAGTCTCAAGTTATCAGCAGTAATTTTGTCCCAGTTATAGTAAGTGGCTACATGGTCTTGTGCCTTCTTTGCCATGTCCGCTAACTTTTGAGGTTGGCGGATCGCCCTTTCTAGAGCTTGGACACAAGAGTCTACGTCTCCTGCTCGGAACAGTAGACCTCGTTCTTGACCAATCAATTGCTGATGGGGAGGGATATCACTAGCGAGCACTGGAATCCCTTCTTGCATTGCCTCTAGCATCACCAGCGGTAATCCTTCTAAATCCGAAGGCAGAACAAACAACCCTGCCCCCCGAACAATCTCGGCTAAGCGACTTCCATAGAGTTCACCAACGAATAACACGTCTTGATTTGTGCCTGCCAACTCATGTAGGTTGGCGATGTAGTTATGAGTGTCACTATCACCACCAGCAATCACCAGTTTCCAACCGTTAGATTTGAGCCGTTGGAAAGCTTTGATGAGTAGATCAGGTCGTTTTTCCGGTACAAGCCTGCCCAAGAACAGAATGTAACGCCCCGGGTTTAGACCTAGGAATTTACCATAGGGAAATTTGGGGTCTGACTCTGGGTAAATCCCTGGAGCATTGGGAATATTGATTGTATTTTTGCTATAGGTGTTGAGAAAGTAATTTTGGAGTGCTTGTGAGACTACCACTAACTCATGGGCAGAGTAGACCGCGTTCCTCTCCCCCAAACGAATTAACCCACTCGACCATTTCCCCCACTTGGCTCGTTGCCAGTCCAATCCCTGACAGGTAACCACAATCTTTGCAGAAGAGGCAATTCTGGAGAGCCAGGAGAACACAGCTGGACCTAGGGCATGGAAATGAATGATATCGTAGCGTTTGCCACTGGAGATAATCGCTGCCAGGGCAGCATTAGCAAAAGCATCTATTCCTCTCAAGCGTATCGAGGGTAGAGAGATTACTCGAACACCTTTGTAGTCAGAGGATGAAAAACCGGTAGACTTGGTGTAAGACGAGCGTGCAAATAGGTCTACCGAATGACCTTGGGCAACCATTCTGGGATAGAGTTCTGTGCAGTAACGTTCAATGCCACCTTGCTTAACAGGTACTCCTTTGGCTCCAATTACAGCAATTTTCATTACTTCTAGTTTCCTCTTTTACAATACTCTTCGGCAGACGAATGAAGTGGTGATGACATCCTGAGTATGTAAGTTTGACTGCTCTATCTTGATTAAAGGCAGCCGATTAGACAGAGATTACAGAGACCGTTGGTGAGCACGGTGTAGCATTTGCTCATAAACACTCGTGACAACTGTGCGAGCACTATAGGGTTGAGCCGTGCGCACACAGGAGGAGGCTGGATAATTCTCTGGATGGTGCAGGATTGTACCCAAAGCATCTGCGATCGCAACTTTGGTACGCTCTTTGCAAACAATCCCACTGTCAGCACCGAGAAATTTGGGGGTTTCACCACAATTCGTAGTCACTACAGGTGTCCCACAGGCGAGAGCCTCAAGGACAGTCAAGGGCAGTCCCTCGTAAACGCTACTCAAAACAAAGACACTACAGACACGGTATAAGTTTGCTAGTTTTTGTTGACCTACTGCTCCGAGCATAGTCACTCGGTTAGACAACCCAAGAAAGCAAATTTCACCACGGAGTTCATCTTTTAACTCCCCATCCCCAGCAATCAGTAAGTGAACATTGGCAATATATAAACCTGCCATTGCCCGTATCAGTAACATCGGGTCTTTTTGAGGATGCAGACGACCGGCGAAGAGGATAAAACGGGTCTGTTCAGGCAAATTATGCTCCTGTGCTAGAGCTTTGCGTCTTTGTTCTCGTTCCTTTTGGTCTAGGGCATAGAACACCTCCTCATCAACGGTGTTTTTCAGGTAAGCAACACGATTTGCGATCGCTGGATAACGCTGTTGATAAAACTTAGCTGATTCAGTATTGCAGGAAAAAATTTGGCTAAATTGCTTCACCAGTAAGCGTTCGAGGGCAAAATAGCTTGCAGAAAAACGCTGCCAAAGAATGCCATTATTACCCGTTGCAGGATTCATCTGCTTGGCAATGTCATTGTGTACAAACAGCGTCTTCTCTCCAGACCAATTGAGGGCTGCTAAGCTAGGTTCGATGCGATGAAAATGCATGAAATCCGATGCCAAGGAACGACCGAACAACGCAGTCGTATACTTTATCGTCGTGGGTATTAAGCGCCTAACATTGTCATCTTCGAGAGGAAACAAGGGCATAAATTGAATGGCTCGACCC
>NZ_JAAHHU010000301.1:0-5418 GCF_010672095.1 Moorena sp. SIO3I6
ACTTTACTCTGAATGTGTGCAGGAGTTAATGCAAATTAACCGCCATAAGTTGCCTAATTATCTAAAGGGTCTCAGGGCTAGATTGCAAGTTCTGTCTGCCTTGTAGCTTTCATGTCGCCCCGTCAGAAGAAACTGAACACCCAGCAAATTGGTCAGATGCGGCAATATCTACAGCATCACCTTTGTGGGGAATCTGTTCAATCCGATACGTCTGGTAAGAAAAATAAACAAGCTATTTTCATCCTCTGTACCGGACGCTCTGGTTCTACCTTATTAAGGGTGATTATGGCGGGACACCCACAACTTTTCGCACCACCAGAGTTATATCTGCTTTCTTTTAATACTCTTGCCGAACGCAAAGCTGCTTTTTCTGGGCGCAATAATTTCCTGGGAGAAGGGGTAATTCGCGCTATCATGGAAATCAAAAACTGTGATGGGGAACAAGCACAGCAGATTATGGAGGAGTTAGAGGAACAAAACTTGAGTACCAAGGAGTTTTTCTCTTTGATGCAAGAGTGGCTGCCAGGTCAAATCATAGCTGATAAGACTCCACCTTATGTGTTTAATCCAGAAGTTCTGCAACGTGCGGAGGAAGAGTTTGAAAATCCCCTTTATATCCACCTCCAGCGCCATCCCCTGGCCACAATTCGTTCAATGAAAGAGGCCAGGTTAGATTTGTTGGTGGCCATGGAAGAAAACCAGTTCTCAGTGGAGCAAAAAGGAGAATTGATGTGGTTGATAAGTCACCAAAATATATTAGAGTTCCTCAAGAATATACCCAGTTCCCGTCAGCATCAGCTTAAATATGAAGACTTAGTGCAGCAACCCGAAACTACTGTTCATCAGTTATGTGAATTTATCGGGATAGATTTCCATCCCGATATGCTCCAACCTTATAAGGAAAAGAAGCAGCGCATGACCGATGGGGTTCACGCTGTATCCCGGATGATGGGAGATCCTAAATTCCACACTTACAAAGGGATTAATGCCAAAGTTGCTGAGCGCTGGAAGGAAGAATATAAGGTAGACTTTTTGAGCCCAGAAACTTGGAAGGTAGCAGAGTCTTTGGGTTACGAAAAACCTGACACAGGAGTAGAATGGAATTACCCAGAAGGAGAGTTTCCCCTATCTCTCGGTCAAGAGTTTTATTGGTTCCGAGCAAACCCAAGAGATATTCACAATACCGCTTGGCGCATCTGGCATTTAACAGGTCCCCTTAACCGAGATGCCCTCAAACAAACCTTCGAGGAGATAGTCCTTCGTCACGAACCCTTACGAACAACTTACAAAGAGGTTAATGGTTTACCAGTTCAGGTTGTCCATCCAGATACAAGGACTTTAGCTTGGTTAGAAGTAGATCTCCAAGACTTATCGGCGGAAAAACAAGCGGATCGAGTCCAGGAGTATCTACACAAAGAAGCCTATTATCAATTCAACTTGCTAGAGGGACCCATCCTGCGAGTTCATCTCCTGCGTTTGAGCGAAATATCCTATGTATTAATGCCTTGCACAACTCACCTAGCAGTAGACGCTTGGTCTATGGGAATTTTGATGGGGGAAATAAAAGCGCTGTACTCCGCAATTATAACTGGTCAGCCTTCTCCTTTAGAAACACCATCCATGACCTATACAGAGTTTGTCCGGTGGGAGTACACCTTAAGACAAGAAGCTAAGGAAACTGTACTGGACTATTGGAAGC
Organism: Moorena sp. SIO3I6; assembly: GCF_010672095.1. Taxonomy (NCBI): domain Bacteria; kingdom Bacillati; phylum Cyanobacteriota; class Cyanophyceae; order Coleofasciculales; family Coleofasciculaceae; genus Moorena; species Moorena sp. SIO3I6. The sequence goes on from NZ_JAAHHU010000301.1 coordinate 1,700, forward strand.
AAAACCTAGCAGGGGTAAAACTTCCCGAGTTACCGAAAGATCGACCCAACCCAAGTTTACCAAGCTGCCAGCAAGGAAATGTAGACATGACCATTGGCGATGACTTAACCCGTGCCATAGAACAGTTGAGTCGGAAAGCGGGCGCAACCCTGAGTAGCTGTTGCTTGGCAGCCTACAGCCTTTTACTCAAAAGTTTTATTACTGAGGGGGACATTGTGGTGTTTTCCACATTAGGAACTCGTCCGCGACTAGAAGTGCAATCCTTAATTGGTTGTTTTGCTACCGTTTTACCCCTGCGTATCAACATTGAGGACAACTATACGTTTGTGGAACTGATGCACGAAGTTCAGCAAACGTTCAAACAAGCCTATCTCCATAAAGATCTCTGTCTGAGTCAATTTATGGAAATCTGGAAATCTAAGGGTGGTCTACATCGTCCCTTTATTCCAGTTGCCTTCAACATGGTAAACGTAATCAACTCCGAGCAACTAGAACTGCCAAACCTAGAAATTGACTTCCAGAGCATTGAAAGGCAGGGAGTCCATGCAGACTTTCATCTCAGAATCAAAGCAATGGAAGGAGCGCCAATGATCACCCAGTTCCGTTATCGTACCGACCTTTTTGACTTTTCTACTATTGAAGAGGTATCCAAACGCTACTTCCAATGCTTAGAGAGTATTGTCAGCTATCCAGAGCAACCAATTCACAAACTATTGGGTACATTAGGGATTGCTGAATAAAACAGGAACCTTATATCTACGTTCCGATCTCTTCTTTTGAAGAAAACTGTTGAAAAAGTCCCCTGAAAACTAGGGGACTTACTCCCACATATTTCACCACTAAAAAACTGAGCCAAATATTCCACACAGCGGAACAAAAAGCTGTGGCGATAGCCGCCCCTACCGCACCAATCATAGGAATGGCGATCGCATTTAACACGATATTGAGAACAGTCGTATAAATAAAAACGGGTAACGATTTATTTTGATGACCCGTCATCACCATCAAATAGCCCACAGAACCGCACCAAGTGCTGAGCAACCGTCCTAAGACCAAAATCTTTAACTGCCAATTGGCGGCAATAAATTCCGAGCCAAATATTCCTAAAACCGGTTGACTGAAGGCGATTAGAAATAAGGAAATAACCAAAGAAGGCCAGAAAATCCAGACCGCAACTGTGGAAACCACCTTTTGCAGACCCTCGATATCGTCTTTAGCGTACAAAGCTGCGAAACTGGGAGCGGCTACTATATTGACAATTGTTAGTACAAAAGCGACCCATTCAGCCGTCTTCACTGCCGCACCGTACATCCCCGCTTCCTCCGGTCCTAATATCGAACCGACCATAATGGTGTCGCTTTTACTGAGAATGATAAAACAACCATACTGTAATAACACAATAAAAGCGACACCCAACCACTCTCGAATGGCATAGACTGGTTTGCTGGGTTCAAATTCTTGGTTTAATTTCAGCAATAACAATCCCAACTGGAATAAAACAGCTATTAGCAAGGCTATTTGGGCAATGGCAATTGCTAAATTCCCCGTCAGGAAGTGAGTTGTCTCTAAGACCAGAAATGCTCCACAGACTACCAAAACCGGCCAGACTATTAGTGATGGCGCGTAGGCTAAAGTAACATCCTTGGCAGCTCTGGAAGTTTCCAATTGCAAATTTACCAGGGCTTGTAATGGTATCAGACCGATACCTATTAATAAAGGAGTGGCATAAGCAAAGGGGTGGTAATAATTCAGCAGTAAAATTACACCAGCAGCTAGCAAGCTAAGCAAAAGACTAGCGAGAATAGTCATCAACCAGCTACTGCGCACGATACCTCGCAACAGTCCCCATTCTTCTTTCACCTGGTACTGGGATACAAAGCGCAAAACGGTATGGGGTAAACCCAATCCTGCGGGAATTGCTAAGAGGATAGACCAAGCAATCACATATTCATAAATGCCATACTCAGTGGTACCCATCCATCGCGCCAGGAAAACCTGCACTACATAAGTCAGAAGAATACCTGCAAATTTTATGATCAGAGCTATTCCAGCTTCTTTAGCCAGAATACCTAAGTTAAGATTTTCGTCGGTAGTGGAAGATACGGTTTGAGTCATAAATTTTATGGAAATCAAAGAAACGGGGTGAAAACCCAGCTACAAGCCTGATAAATTGCAAAAACACAAGACAGTTATATAGCATTTGTAGTTGAAATGTAAACCTGTATGGTCTTTTTTTATTGGACAATAAAACTGAGGATCTCTTTCCCCTCTTGCATGGATGCCTTTTTCAGTAATTCGTATGTTTACAACCCAGATACAAAAGCTTTAAGCGTAAGCATTCAGCCGTCAGCCGTCAGCCGTCAGCCGTCAGCTTATTTTATTCAAAAGCACCGATCTAGTAGCACATAAACTGAAAGCTGTTCGCGTAGCGTGCGCGTAGCGCTTAAGCTGATAGCTGATAGCTGATAGCTGATAACTGATAACTGATAGCTGAATGCTTACCTTTAAGCTAATGGGCTACGCCCATTAGCTGATGACTGAATGCTTAGGATAAAAGTGACAAGAGAATGGGAATATTATCAAGTTTATATCTTAATTTCTGAGCCGAGAAAATTTGGCAGCCTTTTTAAGCTGAGAGATCCCACTCTACAAGCTCAGCAATCGAACTACTCAAACGAGAGTTCTCGTTGACTGACAACACAATCCTGAAGGTATAAATTGATTAATTATTGGTAATAAATTCCTTTTTATTGCGCCTTGGCTTCAAAATATTCTATTACATCAATCCTCAAAGGCAAAGTTACTTGTTGCTTTATTTTTTTTGCATAATGATTGGGGCGGCTTTTCATATTTCCAAGGTCATCTTCTGGTTTTATGACAAAATTTTTAAAAAAATTACCAACACCACATCGTATTTTTATTGGCGGTAGTGGTGGAAATATACACTCAATTTTGGATTACTGTGATACTCGCTTAGACCTCGATGGTATTTTAGTGTTAGCGTTAGCAACAGTTGAGCATATTAATACAGCCTATAGTTGGTTTGAGTCTAAACGTTTCCCCCCCTCCGAGCGCGGGATTAGAGCAAATTCCTTCCCCCCCTTATTAAGGGCAGGGCTGTTTCATTATAGAGTAAAAAGGTGTATATTGAAGCAATAGCCGGATTTTTCCGGCTAATTTCCCTTATATCCTAAAATCAGGGAGAAAAGCTTAATCGACGTTTCTTTTGGAAATACCTGATCATCGCAGTCCTCATGGTCTTCGTCATCCTCTGTGGCTGGTGCTTCTAATCATAATTATGGGGATGATGAGTGGTTATTGGGGTTATCGACAATTGGGTAGATTTGTAGAACGCCACCGCACCCAATTAATTAGTAGACTTAAAATTCCTTGTGCTCGTGTTCCTTCTTATTCAGCAATCAGAAGAGTCATGATTAATTTAGATTACGAAGAACTCCAAGTTGTGTTAATAAATGGAGTAAACAATATAGTATGATTCCCTCTTCAGAATGGATATCACTGGATGGTAAGAGTCTAAAAAATACTGTAACTAACTACGATCGCGTAGCGTGACCAAAGGTCAATCAGGCCCAACAAAACTTTATCAGCTGTGTGTCGGCTTTTGCTCATCAAAGAAGATTAGTTTTAGGGGTAAAAATGATGTCAAACAAACAGGAAAGCGAAATTCCCGTCGTTCGATAATTAATTGAGTTATTAGA
>NZ_JAAHHU010000302.1:0-5324 GCF_010672095.1 Moorena sp. SIO3I6
TCTTTTTCTTCACGATATCGCTGTTCCAAGGCGTCACAACTCAGGTGGGGCTTCAGGGTCAACCTTTTGGGCATAAAACTTACCATGCTCTGTCTTAACAGTAAGTATACACCCGGATTTGATATTATCTGATTTTGTGCTTGAAGAAGTTCTTGAAAACGCTGACTTACCTATTCTACTGATATTTGATGATGTTGATCGAGTTTTCGATTATGACTACAGAGATGACTTTTTTAGTCTAATTCGAGCTTGGCATAATGAGCGTGCTATAGAAGAGCAATGGGAAAAACTTAACCTAGTTCTAGCCTATTCCACAGAAGCGTTTCTATTTATTCAAGATTTAAACCAATCACCGTTCAACGTCGGTATTTCTATTGAACTAGGAGATTTGAGTCGTTCTAAGGTTGAGGAAATGAATCGTAAACATAATAGCATAGCCCGGTCATCTGGTGAAATTGACTCCCTGATCAATTTACTAGGAGGACATCCATACTTGTTAAGAAGGGCTTTTTATACAATGGCTACAAGAAGCATCAGTGTACCAAAATTCTGTAGAGTAGCAGGTGATGATGATGGTCCATTTGCAGAACACTTATCTCGATATCTTAGGCAACTTGAAGCATGGCCAGATTTGCGACATGCCATGCAAGACGTTATCAGAAAACACAAATGCACGAATAACGAAATTTTTTATCGGTTACGGAAATCAGGATTAATTCTTGGACACAGTCCTGATGCCGTACAGGCAAGATGTCAGCTTTATGCACAATTTTTTAAAACGAGACTATGAGTCATGAATTCTGATCACAACCCGATCCAGAGTAGCCCAGATCCAGATTACTATGTAGTAGGCGGAACCTTAAAAGTTTCAGACCGTAGTTACGTACCCCGTGCTACTGACCAGGAACTTCTAGACAATCTGATCAACGGAGAGTACTGCTATGTACTAACCACTCGTCAGATGGGCAAATCTAGTTTGATGGTACGCACCGCAGTAAAATTAAAGGAATTTAATATACGTAGTGCCATTATTGATTTAACCAGCATCGGCACTTCCCTTGGATTGGAAGCTTGGTATCTAGGGCAAATTCGACCTATTGTAAGACAACTGCGTCTAGACTTCGACTACCTGAGTTGGTGGAGAGAAAATGCCAGCTTTAGTGAAGTAGATAGATATTCAATGTTTATCTCAGAAATATTATTAGAGAAAGTTTCTTCCTCGGTTGTATTATTCATTGATGAAATAGATTCTACCCTTTCACTATCCTATAGCGATGACTTCTTTGCTGCTATACGTTCCCTCTACAACGAACGTGCGATTAACTCGGAGTTAGAGCGGCTAACTTTTGTGCTTTTGGGTGTAGCCTCTCCATCGGATTTAGTAAAAGCTGTTGAACGGACTCCTTTCAATATCGGAAGGCGTATTGAGTTAAACGATTTCACTTTGGAGGAAGCTAAACCTCTTGCTGCTGGACTGGCACCAGGATCTGACCAAGCATTCAAGCTACTAAAGCAAATAATCAATTGGACAGGAGGACATCCCTATCTTACCCAGAAAACTTGTCAAGTTGTGGCACAGTGGGCTAAGGAAAATTGGGATACTACTCAAGTAGATAAAATTGTGGAAAAGCTTGTACTAGAAACTTTCTTGACAAAGCGTGGTAAGCAAAATGATGACAATTTGCACTTTGTAAGAGAACGTCTTTTAAGAGAATCAGAATCAGCAGAATTACTTAATCTTTATTCTCTAATCAGGCAAGACATAATTATAAGTAATAAAGAACGAAATTTACCTCACGCAAGACTAAAATTAATCGGTTTAGTCAAAGCTAATGATTCAGGAATACTTGAGGTAAGAAATCGAATATATTATGAAGTTTTTAATATAAGTTGGCTCCATGACAACGGAGTCACACTAGACGATAATCGTAAAAGTTTACCAACCATTATTCAAGGGAATAAACTTGAGAGTTTAAGTTATGCAAATAAAGTTATAAATAACTACGAAAATATTACCCTTAGGGAAGGCAATATTCGATTTAAAAGTAGTATTAATTCAATTAATATTGACGATAATTTAAGCAATTTACTGTTAACTCGAAAAGAGTACCGCAATCGTCAGGCATTACTTACCAAAGTCAAAAACTTTTGGATTAAAGGTGTTTTAGAAAAATCTTTATTTCAGCAAGTGCTAATTGAACAGGGACTAGAACAACGGCCTGATGCAGTTACTAACCCTTCAGACGTGATTTTAGAGAATGAGAACTCATCACTTCAATCATTCCCAAAAGGGACTAATGTAATTGACATTTTTGACAAAATTGGTGAGCGACGAATGCTACTAATTTTGGGCGAACCAGGGTCAGGTAAAACCACAACGTTACTAGAACTAACCCGTGACTTAATTGCCCGTGCTGAGCAAGATGTTGCTTACCCGATTCCTGTGGTATTGAATCTCTCCTCTTGGGCAAATAAGAACCAAAGTATTGCTGATTGGCTAGTCGAAGAACTAAACACTAAGTATGATGTTCCTAAGAAAATTGGACAAGCTATAGTCAGCCAACAGCAACTGCTCCTCCTCTTAGATGGTTTGGATGAAGTCAAGGCTGACTATAGAGATGATTGTATTATTGCTTTGAACACTTTCTCTAAGCAGTACGGCGCAGAAATTGTCGTTTGCAGCCGCATCAAAGACTACCAAGCCCTCTCTAACCGTCTGAACTTTACAAGTGCGGTTTATTTGAGGTTGCTCACCTTAGAACAAATCTCTCATTACCTGGATAGTTTGGGGGCTGATTTTACAGGATTGAGGGTATTAATTGCAGAGGATACAGTCCTGCAAGAGTTAGTTCAATCTCCTTTAATGCTCAATATTATGACTATGGCTTACCAAGGAGTAGCTGTTGAAGACTTGCCTAGAACTGAATTGGTAGAAGAACGTCGCAAACAGCTATTCAGTGCCTACATTGAGAGGATGTTTAAGCGTCGGCGGACTAATCAGAGATACAGTAAAGCTCAAACAAAGTATTGGTTGGCTTGGCTGGCACAGCGGATGCTTCAGGAGGAACAAACTATATTTTCAATTGAACGAATGCAGCCTACCTGGTTGCTAAATCGAACTCAGAAGATAGTTTATTCAACTCTATTGAGATTGGTGTGTGGGCTAATTTTTGGCTTAACGGGTGTGCTAATTGTTTTTGGCTCAACGGGTGGGCTAATTTTTAGCTTAACGGGTGGACTAATTTTTGGCTTAACGGGTGGACTAACTTTTAGTTCATTTTTGGGGCTGGGAAGTAGGAAAGAAATAAAGCCTGTTGAAAGTCTGGATTGGTCTCGAATAACACTAGAGAATGCACTCAATTTTAATGAAATTATTAAAAGGATAGGTAGGCTGAGTGTTGGGCTGAGTGTTGGGCTAGCTTTGGCTCCGGTTTTTGGATTGTTTTTTGGACTGGTTTTTGGACTATTTTTTGGGTTAATAGGTGGGCTATTTGGTTCTAATTTAGAGTTAAAAGCAGCTCCTAATCAGGGGATATTTAGATCAGCATTTAACGCGGTAACTCTGGGATTATTTAGTGGGTTGATATTTGGATTGATTGGTGAACTTATTGCTGGGTTAGATGGTGGGCTGATAAGTGCATTGATTAGTACGTTGCTCATGAGTATGTTAAGTAATGCTGGTATTGCTTGCATTCAACATTTGGTCTTGCGTATAATTCTATTCCGTAGTGGATACATTCCGTGGAACTACGCTCGTTTCTTAGACTACGCAACTGATCGTATTTTTTTGCAAAAGGTTGGCGGTGGCTACATGTTTGTCCATCGGGTGCTACTAGAGCATTTTGCTACCATGGAACCATGGGAACTAGAATAACGGGGAGTCGATTGCTACCATATGAAATAGCAACCTGATAAAGTCTATGACTCTAGCAATTGCCATTGAACCTGCACCTATAGAGACAGATGCCCATGGTGTTGTACGAGTTGCCAAAACTCGCGTCACCCTGGACACTGTCGTAACTGCTTTTCTTGAGGGATGCACGCCAGAGGAAATCGCAGAGCAATATCCATCCCTACAACTACCAGATATCTACTTGGTTATCGGTTACTACCTCAGACATCGAGATCAGGTTGATACCTATCTGGTAGAACGTCAACGTCAGAGAGATGCAATTCAGCAGGAGGCTGAACAACGCTTTAATCCAATGGGAATACGCGATCGCTTACTAGCTAGACAAGTAAGATTTCTACCTCTACGGTAAATAGGAGTAGTTGCTGCTACCATTACCGTTAAATTACTCAAGTTTCCGAACGGAACGGAGGTGCTAAAATCTCCAATTGTGCGGAGTGACGTGCAGCTTAGCTGGGTTTTTAGGTTAAAAACTGCGTATTTTTGTTAACTAGAATAGAAGAAACTCTTTTGTGCGGGAAATAGAGAACGTCATGAAAGTAGCCACCACAGCTGTTGAAACCAATCCCATTGTGTTGAGGATGCCCCCGGCATGGGCTATGGATGATGATCAATTTTTTGAGTTTTGTCAGATTAATCGAGATTTACGAATTGAGCGCACATTAGACGGAAAAATAATTGTTATGCCCCCCACAGGAGGTGAAACATCTCAAAAAAATTCCAACATTAATTTTCAGCTACAGTTGTGGAATCGCCAAACAAAGCTAGGCAAGGTATTTGATTCTTCTGGTGGCTTTAAGCTGCCCAATGGTGCAGAACGTTCCCCTGATGCTTCTTGGGTCAAAAAAGACAGGTGGGAAGCCCTAACGCCTCAACAAAGGAAAAAGTTTATTCCTCTGTGCCCAGATTTTGTGATTGAGTTGCGCTCTCCCAGTGATAGGGTGAAGAGTCTTAAGGAAAAGATGGAAGAGTACAGGTCAAATGGCGCTCTGTTGGGGTGGTTGATTGAGCCAAATAGTCGTCAAGTATATATTTACCGTCCTGGGGTAGAAGTGGAGCAGTTGGACAATCCAGCTACGGTGAAGGGGGATGAATCAGTGCTGCCTGGTTTTGTCATGGTCATGGAAGAAGTTTGGGAAGGCTGAACAACGCTTTAATCCAATTGGAATACGCGATCGCTGAAAGCGGGACGCGCGTCCATCGCTTACTAGCTAGGCGCAATCAATCCGGCGTTGCTGAATTAAGGAATGAATGCGGGATCATCTGGTTTTGGTCAAGCCCCCGTTGGTCCCCCAAATTTGATACGGCTGGCGAAATTAATATTTGTTTACAAAAGGATGAGCAGATGTGGAAAAGATCCTTTGTTCGTAGTTGGTTTGGGAGTTACAGTTGAAACAATTGTATCAGTTATCAA
>NZ_JAAHHU010000303.1:0-5301 GCF_010672095.1 Moorena sp. SIO3I6
CGGCTGGAACCTCTGAGCGTTCAGCTAGGTTAAGGGGTTGAACCGTAAAATTTTTATCCTCTAGAACACGTACTGCCTCAGATAATCCCCCTTCTACTTCTGCTAAGGATTTTTCTCCGTGACCTTGGAGGAAGTAAACCCTAACCGAAATTTCCCGAGTCAGGGTTTCGATACCACTAGTAAGACTAGCTTCTGACAGAGGTTGGGTATCATTAACAGCTTGCAATAATTGTTGCTTGTCTTTATATTGTAGATAAACTTCTCCGATAGACTGAACACCAAATTTCTGAGCTAGTGCTGGTTTTAGCTGAGGGTCAACAAACTGAAATTCAAAGTTTGACCCATACCGACGAAAGTTCTCTAACAACTCTCGGTCATCTGGATTGGGTTGTGGATTAAAGATCCAAACCTTAAGGGGCTGTCGTAAATTTTGCACCACTTGCTGGGACTGGGGTGACAGAGTATATAACTTATTTTCTGTGAAATCGATCCGTTGGGTATAGCGCACCCCTAAAAAGTTAATCAGCCCCAAAATCACTAACATAGCTACGGTAGAAATAATAGCATTGGTTCCGACTTGGGTAGAACGGCTTTGCCAGAATTTCGGAGCCAACTGGGCTAAAAATACTAGCCCCACAAGACTAATGACAATACCAGCAATCAGTAACCCTAATGCGTCTGGGGACCATTTTTCAGTCATAATCCTGACAGTGATTCCCGCCATGGTCAGTAGTGGCCCGAGCCAGAAAAGGTAAAGGAGATACTTCTTGGTTTTGCTTGTCTTCATCTCAAACCTCACGGCAGCTGCAACTATCATTACTGATTGTAAGCATTCAGCTTAACCCCCTAGGTATTAGGCATTAGGCTTAGGCGTTAGGCATTAGGGGGTTTGACAGGGTAATCCTGGGTTCCCCTAGCGGCTGTTTGAGAGCATCCCATGGAACTTCACCGGGTAATCCTGGGTTCCCGTAGCGGCTGTTTGAGAGCATCCGATGGAACTTAAGACGGTAGTAATGCGATCGCGTAGCAGCGCTGAGCATCCCGTAGCGGCTGTTTGAGAGCATCCGATGGAACTTAAGACGGTAGTAATGCGATCGCTATAGAGTCGAAAATTAAAATAACTAATTTTCATAAGTCCTAATTATTTAGCTATCAGCTATCAGCTATCAGCTATCAGCACTCAGCACTCAGTCTAGGGAGCCGTGTAGGAATTGTGATAATTTTTGATGCCATATTCCGTACTCCCTACTCCCTGTTCCCTATTCCCTATTTCCTTTGCTATAGTCATTCCACACATCCAGCCACACTATTAGTTGGGTGTATTAGTTGGGTGTATAAATTGGTAAATAAGTTTACACTATTTTTATCCATAAAAAGATTATCCTTCATAGTTTTTTTGTAAACTTTGTATAAAGGCTTTGCTTGAATATAAGGTTTGTATAAAATTTATGGGGACTACAATTGCTCCACAATACTTACCAGCTCTAGCTTTCAGGTCACTATCACCCCAAACTCTAAATAGACTTGGGGTGTCAATTACTTAAAATTCAATCCGTTATTATTTTGTTTAAGTTGGAGTAATATAAAGCGTATACATTTTATAACTGATGCACAAACCTACATTCAATGAGCGAATTTCCTGATTTTTCTAACTATGGCTACCAAGTCAAAAAACGATTAGGTCAGAACTATCACAGTGGTCGAGTAACTTATCAAGCCATCCATCTTCAAACTAAGCAAAAAGTTGTAATTAAGCTATTTCAATTTGCTCAATCTAACAGTAGCTGGCATGGTTACCAATCTATTGAAAGTGAGATTAAGGTACTAAAACAGTTACACCATCCTAGGATTCCTCGGTATCTTGACTCCTTTGCTCCTGAGGGTGGTGTTTGTTTGGTACAGGAGTACAAAAACGCTCAACCTTTGTCTGCATACCCAAGCTTTACACCAGAGCAAATTCAGCAAATTGCAGTTCAAATTCTCGAAATTTTGGATTATATCCAACATTTTTATAATCCGATAATTCACCGAGACATTAAACCATAAAATGTTTTGTTAGATTACAAAATGCGGGTTTACTTAATTGATTTTGGTTTAGCTAAAATTGCCTATGGTTCAATTTATGGAAGTACTACGATGGCTGGCACAGCTGGATTTATGCCACCAGAAAAATTATATAATCAACCCCTCAATAAAGCATCAGATATTTATAGTTTAGGAGTGACACTTATTTGTTTGGTTACGGGAATTAAAACGGCTGAAATTAGTAATTTAATTGATTTAAGCAATCATCGTCTAAAATTCAGGCATTTAGCTTCAGGTTATAGCAAAGAATTTCTTGACTACCTAGACAAGATGGTAGAACCTGACCCTAAAAAGCGTCTTGCCAATCTAGAACGTATTTTTAAATCGGTTCCATCCCCACAGCCAATTCAAAGAAAAGTACTAGCCGAGTTTAGCAACAATCTCAAAGTAAATAACCTGAATAAACGACTAAGTTATGCTATAGTTACTGTAATCACTTTAGGGTTAGGTCTTACCTATGGATTAAACCAAATTGAGCAACTAGTAGTAAGTAAAATCCAACAGCATTTGATAAATGGAGACTATGAAAAATGTATTAACTTAGCTCAAGACGTTCCGGAGTTTTTGAGCATCAATGAAAAATCGATATGCCTCTTAAATGACTGTTCTGTAGCACAACTAAATAAAGCAACTAAACTAGTAGATAACTCTCGACTTATATATAAAGCAATTACTGAAGCAAAAAAAATACCTGCTGAGAGTAATAGTTACGAAGAAGCACAAACGTTAATTACTCAATGGAAAGAATGGCAAAGTGATCAAAATTTAATTAAAAAAGCTCAACAAGACCTAAAAAAACGTAAATGGCAACAAGCCAAAGCAATGGCAGCACAGGTTAAGGCTGAACGTTTCCAGCACCAAGCAATCCAAATTATTAAAACTGCTGAAACAAAACTAAAATATGCTGAATTAGAAAGACTAGCTGCTGAATTAGAAATACAAGGAGAAAAGCTGATCATCAAGGCAAATCACTATGCTAATCAGCGACAGTATAGTCAAGCAATATCCATCGCCAAACGGATTCATAACGCTACGCCATCTTATCAAGAAGCACAACGATTAATTGCTGAATGGCAAAACGAAATACCTCAAGTTTTTATAAATTATTGGTCATCCCCAAAAGTTAATGGCGCTCGCTTCGTTGTCGAGAAACTAGAAAAGTGGAAAAATGGCCAATTAAAAATTTATTTTAAAGCTTATAATTACACTAATAAAGATAGCAGATTTTCCGATTTTATCGCCGTTGATAATTTAGGAAATACTTATAGAGGTTATTCAGGCTCTAGTTGGGATGGAACAGTGATGCCTTCTAGGATACCAACTAAAGGTTCTATCACCTTAAAACAACCACTAGATCCTAATGCCTCAGTGATTACACTTAGTTTTCGTCGTGTTTATACTTATAATCCACTAATTAGACTAATCACTCTCAAAACAAAAGGAATCAGAGTTAAGTAGTAAGACTCTCCTTCTTAACAGCAGGATTAGCGGGAGAATACTCTCCAAAGCGCCAGCGTATAGGGCTAGCATTAGTTGTCTCTAAGACCTGCTCAATATGAAACTCCACTAACCGTTGCGCTCCTGGAACGGTAGTGAATTGTGACTGATCCCAAATCACCTCGGCTGTTCCGGTCAGTTGTAAGGTATTGCCTCGCTCAAAATCGATGAACAGCAGACCAGCACGGGGATTCACTGTCAGGTTACCTAGGGTTTGAAACATATTATTGCCAGCATAATCGGGAAACACTAGCTGATGATCACTGATCACCTGGATAAATCCCGGATATCCACCCCGATGAGAGGCATCTGCGCCAGTTTCTGGATTGAAACTGGCAATGAAAAAGGTATCAGATTGGGTAATCCAGTCTTGCTCGGTTGTGGTCAAAGCCTCAAAGCTGCGAATTTCAGGCTGCGTTGACTCAGGGATATCAGTCTCTAGATGACGCAGCTGGATGTATTTGGGACAGTTGAAAAATACCTCAGTGGTCTGCATCACAATCTGCCCTTTGCCTTCTACTCTACCCAAGCCATTCATCCGCAAGCGTTTACGGGTAGTTAGGTCAATCACCAGAAGTCCCAGTACTCCATTTTTCGCCAAGTTTTCGTACAACGGATCCCCATCGATAGGGATACAGTTAATCTCGACAGTTTGATTATCTAAAACTCGGACAAAACCAGGTTTACCAGTCAGCAGTGATGCCCAAACCAAGCCATTGGTATCCACACTACTAGCGATCGCTAATTGTTGGGTTGTCAGGAGCATCTGAGCAGCAGTTTTGATCACGGGAGTAATCATCGAGCTGAGTTTCTCAGCTTCTTCGGTTACCCCAGCCCGAGTTTGAACAGCAATCTCTCCAGTGTGAAAGCTCATAATCTACTCCTTTGGGGATCGTGACACAGAAAACAGCAGTTTTCTTATACACAGAATTTCTGTATATGTCTGTATCTAAAATATAAAACTGTCCAGATTTGGGCTAAAGAAGACTATCACCGAGCACCGGACAGGATACAACCAGTCAGGGGTGTTAGGTCAATAGTTGCCTATCCCTGAAGTTTCTATAATTTCAGACTACTGGGAAGACAAGAGCAAAATGTCTCAGTTTTTGTCTCAGTTTTTTCTGGTGTTGTTTAACTGACAATGACTAGCCTCAGTTCGATGTCATAAATTGCTGTAAAAAATTGTCAGGTTTTGAGGAAAGCATTCAGCTATCAGCTATCAGCTATCAGTTATCAGATATCAGCATATGCTTACATACTAAGAACGCTGAAATCTCAATGCATCAATAGACTGAGCAGTTAGAAAAATACCGATAAAGATGTAACTCAAAAACAGAATTATACTACTAGTATCCAAAACACCCTGAATCAGATTTTTATAATTTTCCAGCAACGATAAATGACCTAAGGCTTCCCCAAGGGGTCCACTAACATTTTTAGCAATCAAATCAATCACCCAAAGTCCTAAAACTAGCGCAAAGGTGAGGATTGCTGACAAAATTGAGCTATCAGTTAGGGAAGAAATGAACATCCCCAGAGAAAGCACCGATGCTGCCAGTAAAATTAATCCGACGTGGGCTAGTAACGGTAGCACAGGTTGAACCGGGGGGTCTGTAGCACTAAATGCGATCGCTTCATAGGCAAGTAAGGGTAGCACCATAAAGCTATAAAATGTCACCACTCCCAAGAGTTTACCCACGGCTACAGCCCAATTCGTTA
>NZ_JAAHHU010000304.1:0-5260 GCF_010672095.1 Moorena sp. SIO3I6
AATTTTATTTACAAAAAATATATCCATAAGCGGGCAACTTTTTGATTGATTAACTGGGAAGAAATATGCTATAGTATTATTGTCGCGGGTTGGCAATCTGAGACATTAAATAGACGTAAAGGGAAGCGTAGGACTACTGTCAAGGTAGCAGCACCCAATGAAACGTCAATCCACTGAAAAGCTAGGGCTCAGTAAGAATCTCCGTACCTGCCTCTTTCAGAGGAGCTTCGCTAACGCTAAAAGGCCTGAGAGGCAGGGCTATTTCATTCTAAAAAGTGGCTTAAGCGTGTCTAGACCAAAAGAACAGAGTCGTTGAGCTTGTGCCATGTTTTCTTTCCATGTGGTCACGGTATAAATTGAGTGTAAAATTGCGAGCGGAGCGTAAAAATTTTAGGCAGAGGGTTAGTGCGAATTCTGGATTTATCAACGCCAAAGAGTAACATCTCGTTCCATAGTGTACTTTATTCTCGACACCCCAATATCCACGGATACGTTCAGCAAATTCTTGGGCTGTTAAACTTAAAGAAGAAATCTAATAACGAGTCTGAGTAGTAACTTCAATTACATTATGTGTAAACACCTGTCGTTCTGATTGAACTTGAATCAAAGTGGTTAGTCCAGGCCAAGGACGGATACAATCAAGATTTTGACAAATACTAACATTGCGCTGTCTTGATGCAATAGCGAGTGGGGGAAACCCCCAAGACCGCGCTGCATCGCTTTTCGATTCGACCATGTCCTTTGTTTATTTGAGCACAAGTCAATTCGGGTATAAAATTTTTTTTAACATCTTGAAACAGACTTCGTTGATTACCTTTTAAAGCAGCTATATAATCCTTGCCACTGTTGACGATCAATTCACAAGTTTTTTTTGGGTATTAATAGCATCTATGGCATTGACAACTCCTTTTAGAGCCAGTTTCGTAAAGCTTCTCTGGTAAAGCTTTAATTTCGTTGGTTTTGGCATCAACTTCAAAGGGTTCTAAAATCAAGCCCCGCTCAACAATGTAAGAACTGACCAACATAATTGCTGGGTGGGAGTCGGAATTGGGATTATCGTTTTCAATCTGATATGAACCTTTAAGGACAAAACCCGTCTAAGGCAATGGTTTCTCCACAAGCTGGTTGTACATTGAAGAATGCGCGCAAGGCACATCGAATACTCTTCGTAATTAATATACAATAAGACACGACGTACAGTACGCCTAAGTTGGAAGCCTGTTTTTCGGAGGTAAGAGATAGTCAATTAACTCTTCACGGTAACTTTACATCCAATCTCCAATTGCTAAAAATCCTTTATTTCCTGCAGCGTTCGCCTTTGGCGGCTCCAAAGGAGCATGGCCAAAGTAAATAGCGCTAGGCACAGTGGAAGAGTGTGGCGCTGTCCGGCACGACGACGAGGATCTTCTAGTCAAGCTTTGGCTTCTATAATTGCGATTTGAGACACGGGAGTAGATGCATTAAAGGGAATTTGCGCGCTCTTTATACCATATTCCGATTACAATTAGAATGAAATAGCCCTGCCTGAGAGGATGTCAAAATAGTCCGGACACTTATAGTAAAGTAGCTGTAAGGCTTACAGGGTAATTATTTGCTTGATAAAGCAATCTTTGGTAATTTAGCCCTGGGTAGACAATTAAAAAAATTAAGGCAAGTAGCCTGCAATCCTTGCATTGTCTTCGTTCTGGATTCAAAAAAATTTCGGGAGTATTGAACTTAATGATCAAGAAGCATAATTTGATCATCAAGAAGCTAGCAACTATATTTGTTGTATTTATTACTATCCTGTCCATGGCAGTAGTTCCATCGGCTCAGGCTTGTAGTCGGTTAGTCTACCATGGGAGTTCAAACGGACCAATTACTGCGCGCAGTATGGACTGGTTTCAGGACCCCGATGCTAACCTCTGGGTCTTTCCGAAAGGCATGAAGCGTAATGGTGGGGCTGGTACCAACTCAATCACATGGACTTCGAAATATGGCAGTATCGTTACCTCGAGCTATGACATCGCCACCGTTGATGGTATAAACGATCAGGGTCTCGTTGCCAATCTCCTCTTTTTGGAAAAGACGAAATACGGTGATATTGAACCAGGTGAGAAAACCTTGTCCCTTGGAGGCTGGGGTCAATATGTCCTTGATAATTATGCAACCGTTGAAGAGGCAGTTCAAGGGCTGGAAGCACAACCCTTACAGATCGTCACAACCACCTTTAATGAGCTCGTGTCGGAAGGGCTTCTCTCCCCGCTGCCGGAACCGCTTCAACTACTTATGGGACCACTGGAGTTTGCACTTCACCTGTCGCTCTCGGATCCAAGTGGGGATTCAGCGATCTTTGAATACATTGATGGTGAACTAAAAGTCCATCATGGTCAGGAATACAATGTGCTGACCAATGACCCGACCTTCGACGAACAGCTTAGGTACAAATTTATGGGTTTTTAGGGAGCAGGGAACAGGGCGCAGGGCGCAGGGAAGAGGAAAGAAGGATAAAATCCTGTGTACTTGATAGTTATGCAAACCGCCGTAACTTCAATATGCTGGCAAGTACTCTAGTTTTATATTCGGTAATGACAATTCTATTTTTTGTGATTATTTCGGCTTTTTTATCCCAAATTGCTATCTTTACTATATGCTTGCTAAAGTCTCATTAATGCAAATCCCTGAGACTCTTTTTTGCAAGAACCCAGAATTGAGGAAGGAACAGAGGTCAAAGAGGAGATATTCATGATTGATAATAGAAAACTCTGTGCTGTAGAGCAAGTGATGGAAATAGTAAATCGCTTGAATAGCTCATTCAATATAGTAATTATCGGGCGCATTTTAGGCCCCCTGAATCAAGAAATTGTGAGACAGGCCCTTGATATTGTCCAAACTCATCACCCTCGACTTAATTCTCGTATCGTCGGTGACGTGGATAATCTCCGTTTTGAAACGGGTGCAAAAAAGATCCCTTTGCGGGTTGTAGATACGCAAAACTCTAGACAATGGCAAGAAACCCTTCTAGAAGAACTAAACACCCAAATTGAGAGTAGTGAAGTGCTATTGCGAGCTGTACTTGTGCAAGGGCGGGAGTACTCTGAAAACAATCCTAGCTATCTGATTATCAAAATAAACCACGCCATCTCAGATGCTTTATCGAGTATCGAGTTATATTCAGAAATCTTGACCTACTGCTCGAAAATTATCTCTGGTGAACCAGTCGTGCCAGTGCCTAACTTACCGACACTTCCCCCTGTAGATGAGTTATTACCTCCATCAACAAAAGGCTTTAGGGGTAATATCAACAAGCTGTTGTTTATTCTGCGACTTCTGTTCAAAAATATTTGGCGCCAACCAAAAGGCTTGAGTTTTGAGAAGACTGTACCTCTTGAGTTACGACGTACTGGCAATGTTTATAGACAGTTAGATGCGGAGGTTACCAAAGAGCTGATTCTACGTTGCCGTCAAGAAAAGACAACAGTACAAGCTGCTTTATGTGCGGCGCTGATATTTGCCACAGCCATAAAAATCGGATCAGGAAAGAAAAAATATGTGTCCTGTTGGATTCCTGTTGATCTGCGTAAACACTTGAAACCAGTGATCGACAATAAAAACATGGTCTTACTGGTTAGCTCCATAACGTCATTTCACACTCTCGACACAAATACCTCCTTCTGGAAATTAGCACGGGAAGTGAGACAACAAGTGGAAGTTGGCTTAAAGCGTGGCGATATGTTCACCGGAGTTTTGATGTATAAGAAGATGTTCGAGTTGGGGCTCACCCGCCGAGATCAAGCCCCTCAGACAGTGGCTATTTCCAATATTGGTCGAGTAAATATTCCCAGAGTTTACGGTCAATTTGAACTCTCAGAAATCAGTTTTGCTTCAGCACAAGCCATGTTTGGGGGTATTGTACTTGCTAATGTTACAACTTTTGAGGGAAAAATGTTTTTGCATTTCCCCTTTTCTAAGCCTGCAATCAGCCAGGAGACGATGGAGACTTTAGTAGATAGCTTCCTGTCCTACCTGGTTGATGCTAGCAAGGGAAAAATATCGCCCTGGGCTAGTTAAAATCGAATTACACCTACATTCTGCACCCTGAAATGTCAGACTAGGAATTTTGGTTGTTTGGCTGGGGGTTCTCCTGCATAGTAATGGTGAAAATATATATTTTTTCCCACACTTCCCATACCATTACTATGCACCACCACCGAAAAAAGTTTATGGGGGACTTGTCGTCCCCCAAAGTCAATCCATTGAACTTCAAGACACCTGACTGGCGTGCGCCTCTAGGAAAGGAATGCCCTACTGTGGCGCGTTCAAGAAGCCGCTACTCTTAAAATAAGAATAGTAGGTGTTCAATAATTTGGAATCTACGGATGGACAGACTATATCAGTGTCAGCTAGTCCATGTATTGTATGTTTACAGTCGTATCTCGGCATTTCCGCATTTACTGGTAGTTCTTCTGAAAAAAGCGACAAAAGAGGATACAGTGCGTTTTCATTGCTATTTTCTGTTTGACAAATTAGTTTGGTTCGCCACTTTTCATAATCCATCTGTTCAATGGGGTATCCCCAAGAACGGATCATGTTGAAAGCCTCGTTTACATAGATGTCATTAGGATTGACCATGTGAAAAGCCTTTCCTAGAGATTCTTTCTGTTGTGATATATTAAAAATCGCCTTACTTACATAGTCTACAGGTACTATGTCGCTGAAAACGCCTTCAAGATTTGGCACTGCTCCTAGCTGGATACAGCCTTTAATCATTCGAGAAAATAGATCTTCTGTATTACAGAAGCCTGTTTGACTGTGTCCTGTTATTCTCCCTGGCCTGTATATACATACGGGCAATCCTCGGTCACGAGCTTCCATAACTAATTTTTCTGCTACCCATTTACTTTCAGCGTAGCCATCATCGTTGTCTGGGGTATAGTCGAGGGAGTCTGATTCAAAAATTACTTGCTTGTCAGAATAGGCAGATGAGGAGAAAACCGACATAGTAGAGATAAAATGTACCGGCTTAATTTTGGTTTGGCTAGCCAATCTCAAGACTTCGTGAGTTCCGAGAACATTAGCTGGCTTCAAAACTGAGTAAGAGTAGACAAAATTTACCCAAGCACCATTATGATAAATGACATCCATCTGACTTGCTAGATGGTTAAACTGTGACTCGTCAAGACCCAATAGTGGAGCCGACAATTCTCCTATAACTGGAATAATTCTTGAGCTTTTGGTTTCATTCCATAGGCTATACGACTCCAGGGCTCTTTGCAGTCTC
>NZ_JAAHHU010000305.1:0-5253 GCF_010672095.1 Moorena sp. SIO3I6
TAACAGCTGCCGATTACTCACCGGTGCTAGGAAACTTGGTTGTAGGGTTACCGGATGCCCATAAATTTGGGTTAGTCGTTCCTCGCAGTCTTGTTCAAATAAAATTTCACCGCCATGGAAAGCATCTACAAAGATACCCACCTGCTCAAACTCTGGGCGAATTAAGAAATGCCCTGGCATCCCAATACCAACCATGGGAAAATCAAGGCGTCGAGCGACTTCCAGGTAAACCACGGAAAGAGTAATCGGAATACCTGTGCGCCGATCAATTACCTGATTGAGGAAACTATTACCGGGATCGTAGTAATCACTCCTATTACCCGAATATCCTAGGTCATCATATAAATACTGATTAAGAGTTTTAATTACTCGGAGAGGATAGCGTTCCTTTGGCAAGCGCTCTTCTACTTCAGATGCCATCACATCTAAGGCATTGAGGTAATCATCAATAGCCAGATCCGGGTATTCCTCCTGAGCTATATAAAGCGCTGCTTTTGCCAAATGAATTTGGTCATCTGGCTGATTTATTTCTGTGTAAAACCCTTGACGCCCTGAGTTAAAGTCCATCTAAAATTCCGTCAGCTACTTTGAGTATATAGTATTTTTATTTGATAGGTAAACATAAGATTGATATAAAAAGGGAACAGGGAATAGGGAATAGGGAACAGAGAATAGAAAACAGGGAATAGAAAACAGGGAATAGGGAATAGGGAACATTGTCAAGATATACGAGGATTTTTTAGTGTTATGATAAAGCTCCGAAGTTCTTTGTTTCCTTTCATCACAATTCATCTATAGTATGATTTTTTCTATTGCATAGAACTATCACTGTTCACAATTTAAATAGGATTGCTATAGAACTCCAAAAGTTGTTCTAAGTAGCTGGACAAAAATAAACCTCGCTTCTTGATTCAGTCGCTCATGGGGGAAACCACGGCAGTCGCTCATGGCGCATGGGTCTGTGTGCGGAACCTGCGTCCGCATCTGTCAGCCATGCAAAGCGCGAGTGGGGGAAACCCCCGCATGAAGGCTTAGGTGCGCTTTCCGTAGGCGAATTAAATTCGCCACGGGTCGCACCTCTGCATCGCTCTCCAGCCCGGTGGGAACCCCCGCATGAAGGCGCTGCCTCCCCAAGACCGCGCTGCATCGCTATATTAACTTGTGTAAAGTTGCCAAAAATCCCTCTGCTCCCTGCTCCCTGTTCCCTGTTCCCTGTTCCCTGTTCCCTGTTCCCTGTTCGCTATTTCAACAGTTAATTTTACTTTTGTCCGACTACTTAAAATGTTCAAGAACAAGAAAAGTCTGTTTCGCCAAGAATCACTTGAACGGCTATCTTCCCCAGAACGGCTGGATCAGTTGATGCAAGTGGTTAATCCTAGGGATTGGCTACCGTTAGCGGCTTTGGGGGGTTTGGTGTTTTTGGCTGTGATTTGGAGTATTTTTGGACGGATTCCCATCACTGTCACCGGTCAAGGAGTACTAATCCGTCCTCGGCGGCTAGTACAGTTTCAGTCCACTATATCTGGACAGTTGGACTCTCTAAATGTCGGGGAGGGGCAATGCTTTGAGAAAAATGATGTACTGGCAACCATTGACCCATCTGAACTCAAAAAGCAGTTACAGCTGCAACGGAGGAAACTAAGTCAATTGCAGGTACAGGATAGAGATAGCAATTTAATTTCAACTCAGCTAACCCAACTGGAAACGGATGCGATCGCAAAGCAGCGAGCTAGCTTAGAGCAACGGTTGCAAGATGCCATGGCTCTGACTCCTGTACTAAAAGAGAAAAACTTTACTGCGATCGCTCGACAGCGTCAAAGTCTAAACCAACAGCTGCGGGATGCCATGGCTCTGACTCCAGTATTACAGGATAAGGGATTGAAAGCGATCGCACAGCAGCGCCAAAGCTTAGAACAACGGCTCAGGGATCTTATAGCTCAAGTCCCAGTTTTCAAACGGAGATGGCAAAAGCGTCAGGAACTGTCGGCGGTAGGGGGAATTGCCGAAGATGCTGTTTTACAAGCGGAACAAGAGTATCGCCAAGCCGTGCAGAGTATCTCGGAGCTGGAAGCACAGTTGAAGCAACTGGATGTTAGTGAAACTGAAACAGAAGGCACATACGTACAGAATCTCAGTACGATTAGTGAGATTCAAGTAAAGTTAGAGGAACTCAGTGTTCGAGAAACTGAGGCGCAACAAAAATATTTGGATAATCTTAATACCATATCCCAAATCAGAGCACAGTTACAAGAGTTGGATACCAAGGAAAAACGTTTAGACCAACAGAATTTGGAAAGTTCTAATCAACGAAGCAATCAGATTCAGGACGTGAAGCTAGAAATTGCTCGACTGGAAAAGCAACTGGCAGACAAGAGTAAAATTCTGAGTCCTTACGCTGGGTGCGTTGTCGAAATTGCTGCTGTTAGGGGACAAGTGGTTCAACCCGGAACCCAGCTCGGCACCATGACAGTTAAGGGACAAAGTGATGGCATGGAGGGCATTACCTATTTCTCGGTCAAGGACGGGAAAAAGATTCAACCGGGAATGCTGATTCAAATTACACCGGATACAGTCAAGCGACAACGATTTGGTGGCATTGTGGGCAAAATTACTTCAGTTTCACCCTATCCTGTAACTCGTGAGGGAGCAGCTAGTGTAGTGGGGAATCCAGAAGTAGTAGATAATCTGATTGGTCAGGGGGGAGCAATGATAGAAGTCTACGCTCAATTAGAACCAAATAATACCACGTTTAGTGGCTACCAATGGTCATCTTCCGATGGTCCAGACTTGAAAATTTCTGCCGGAACTACTACCACCGCTAGGGTGAGAGTAAAAGAGCGTGTGCCGATTAGCTTTGTCTTGCCGATTTTGCGGGAATGGAGTGGGATTTATTGAAGGTTTAAAGGTTTAATGTTGAAAGTTGAAAGTTGAAGGTTGAAGGTTTAAAGTTGAAAGTTGAAAGTTGAAAGTTGAAAGTTTGTTCGCGTAGCCTGGCCTTTGGCCAAGGTTATTAGCCAAATGCGAATAACCAAAAAACCTACCCTTCACCGAACGCCAAAGGCGAACAACAAACAAACCTTGGCCTATTGGCCACGCTACGCGAACAATCTACCCTTAACCCTTCAACAAACAACATTCAACCTTGGCCTTTGGCCACGCTACGCGAACAACAAACCCACCTTCAACTTTCAACTTTCAACCTACCCTTAACCCTTCAACAAACAACATTCAACCTTGGCCTTTGGCCACGCTACGCGAACAACAAACCAACCTTCAACTTTCAACTTTCAACAGTAAACAATGAAACAAAAACGAATCAAAACCCCCACTCTATTGCAAATGGAAGCAGTAGAATGTGGTGCCGCTGCTCTAGGAATTATTCTGAGTTACTATGGTCGGATTGTGCCGTTAGAGGAACTTAGGGTTAGTTGTGGTGTGTCCCGCGATGGCTCTAAAGCATCTAATTTGGTTAAAGCTGCTAGGCGTTATGGAATGCAAGCCAAGGGTTATAAAAAATCCCTGGCTAACCTTAAAAAATTGCATCCTCCGTTTATTGTGTTTTGGAATTTTAATCATTTCCTAGTAGTAGAAGGATTTAGTAAAAAAATCGTCTTTCTCAATGATCCAGCTGCTGGTCCAAGACGGGTAACCAGCGAGGAATTTGATCAGGGTTACACGGGGGTAGTGCTGGTAATTGAACCAGGACCAGAGTTTAAAAAAGGGGGTCAAAAACCCAGTGTTACATTCGCGCTATGGTTACGACTAAAAGGGTCTATTCCTGCAATTACATACTGTATAATAGTAGGATTTTTATTAGTTTTCCCTGGCTTAGTTATTCCCGTCTTTAATCAAATTTTTGTAGATAATGTGTTAGTCGAAAGTCGCACTGATTGGCTACGTCCCTTGATTTTAGCCATGGCAATTACGGTGCTCCTGCAGGGGGTGTTGACCCTGTTACAATTGCGGTATTTGAGACAACTAAAAATTAAGTTATCCGTAGGAATGTCCAGCCAATTTCTCTGGCACATCCTGCGATTACCAGCAAGATTTTATGCCCAGCGGTTTGCTGGAGAAATTAGTAATCGGGTTAAGCTAAATGACAAAGTGGCTGACGTGCTTTCGGGTCAGTTGGCAACAACAGTGATTAATTCGGTAATGGTAATCTTTTATGCCCTGGTGATGTTTGCCTATGATGGGGTACTCACTGTAATTGCTATAGTTTTTGCCTTGGTAAATGTCTTGACCTTACAATGGCTGGCTCGTAAGCGGGTGGACAGCTATATGCAATTAGCCCTAGACCGGGGTAAGGCAGCTGGGGTAGCGATCGCTGGACTACAGGGCATAGAAAGTGTCAAGGCATCGGCAACAGAGTCGGATTTCTTTGCCAGGTGGTCCGGTTACTATGCTAAAGCGGTTAATGGTCAGCAGAAACTGGAAGTAGCAAACCAGGTTTTAGGGGTTTTACCGCCTCTGCTAACCTCCTTAACCTCTATGCTAATTTTGGCAGTTGGGGGTCTAAGGGTAATGGAAGGATCTCTCAGTATTGGGATGTTAGTGGCTTTTCAAAGCTTGATGAACAGTTTTCAGAAGCCTGTCAACCAGTTAGTCAGGTTTGGCAGTACTCTCCAGGAACTCGATGGTGACCTCAATCGCTTGGATGATGTATTGGGCAACCCGATTGACCCCCAGTTGACCGAAGGGTTAGCTCAAACCACTCATTCCCCTAACCGACCCCAAGATCCGGTGGCAGCTCAAAGGGGAGATCAAGCAGAATCTGATTCATTTCCCACTCTCCAGGTCTGCCTTCAAGGTCATGTAGAATTACGCAATATTACCTTTGGCTATTCCCGGATAGATCGACCGTTAATTGAGAACTTTAATCTGACCCTGAAACCTGGTCAAAGGGTAGCGCTAGTAGGGGGTAGTGGTTCGGGGAAGTCTACCATAGCAAAGATAGTAACTGGTTTATACCAACCTTGGTCAGGGGAGATTCTATTTGATGGGATTCCAAAACAGCAGATTCCCAGGTCGGTGTTGACGAATTCCTTAGCAATAGTGGAACAGGAAATCTTTCTGTTTGGGGGGACAGTACGGGATAATCTGACCTTGTGGGATAAGACGGTACCCCTGTCTGAGATAGTGCGCTCTTGTCAGGATGCGGCAATTCACGAGGTGATTCAGGCACTACCTGGGGGATATGAAGCCCAACTGATGGAAGGAGCTGGAAATTTAAGTGGGGGTCAGCGTCAACGA
>NZ_JAAHHU010000306.1:0-5249 GCF_010672095.1 Moorena sp. SIO3I6
GCCAGATGTTAGTCTGTCAAGATATAGATGATGCCCTCAAAGCACTTTCTGCACCAGAAACTCAACCTGTATTTACTCACTACCAAGAGCTAACCCAGCGACCTGTAGTGTTCATGTTTTCTGGTCAAGGCTCCCAATATGTAAATATGGCGCAGGAACTATACCAGACAGAACCAACCTTTCGCGCTCAGATAGATAGTTGCTCAGAACTACTGATTCCAAATTTAGAAGTTGACCTGCGTCATATCCTCTATCCACAACCAGAAAAAATAGAGACAGCAACATTAAAACTGAAACAGACAGCGATCGCTCAGTCAGCACTATTTGTAGTTTCCTATGCTTTAGCAATTTTATGGCAAGAGTGGGGTGTGTCTCCTCAAGCAATGATTGGACACAGCATTGGTGAATATGTGGCAGCGACTCTTGCTGGTGTGTTTTCCTTAGAAGATGCTCTCGCTTTGGTGGCGAAACGGGGACAACTGATGCAGCAACAGCCACCAGGAGCAATGCTAGCCGTATCTATCTCAGAGCAAGAATGCCAAACTCTGCTAGGCGATCGACTTTCCCTAGCTGTTATTAACGGATTATCCCAATGTGTCATTTCAGGTCCAATAGAGGCGATCGATACCCTGCAGCAGCAGTTATCAGAACAAAAGGTAGAGTCTCGTCGCCTCCATACTTCCCATGCCTTTCATTCTCAGATGATGGAGCCAGTTGTAGAGCCATTCATAGAGTATGTTAAACAACTACCGTTGCATCCTCCAGAAATTCCCTATATTTCTAATGTCACTGGTACTTGGATTACAGCAGAGCAAGCAACAGATCCTAACTATTGGGCAAAACATCTACGTCAACCGGTACGCTTTGCTGAAGGTATACAGAAATTTTTGCGCGATCGTTCCCAAATCTTATTGGAAGTCGGACCAGGACGGACATTAAGTAGTTTAGCTAAACGGCATCCAGATAAAGCAGACGAGCAGATTTTACTAACTTCAGTACGCCATCCCCAAGAAAAGCGCTCCGATCTAGATTTCTTGCTGAATACATTAGGTCAACTTTGGTTAGCTGGAGTCAGGGTAGATTGGGAGGGATTTTACAGCCATGAAAAACGTTACCGCATTCCCTTACCTACTTATCCTTTTGAGCGCCAGCGTTACTGGGTGGCTGAGAGCAGAACTCCAAAGCAGAATGTTCAACCCAAAACATCCATAGTTGAGAAAAAAACAGAGCTGGCAGACTGGTTTTATATTCCATCTTGGAAACGTTCTAATGTTAATAATACTGAGCCTGTTATCTCCACTACTAATCTTGTGTTTGCTGATGACTTTGGTTTGAGTGACAAAATAGTGCAAAAAATGGAAAGGGATGGTCAAAATGTTATTACAGTCAGAGTCGGGACGGGGTTTAAAAAACTAAGCGATCGCCTCTATAATCTTAATCCTGAACAAGAGGATGACTATCACGCCTTATGTCAAGAACTGCATGAACGGGACGAGTACCCAAAAACTATCCTTCATTTATGGAGTGTTGCCCCTAAGAGTAAGGATAAATTAGAAATTGAGTGGGTGGAAAAGTCACAAAATCTAGGCTTTTACAGCTTGTTGTTCCTTGCCAAGGCACTGGGAAGACAGCAGATTAGTGGCGAATTGCTGCTAGGGGTAGTGACCAACAATATGCAGAAAATTGCTGATGAAGCTTTGTTAAACCCAGAGCAAGCAATTGTAACAGGACCAATTATAACTATCGGCCAAGAATACCCTAACATAATTTGTAGGAGTATTGATGTGGTGCTTCCATATTCTGGAACCCTAGAGGAAGAAATGCTGATAGAGCAAATCACATCGGAATTAGCGATCGAGCAATCGGAGAAAATGGTTGCCTACCGAATGAGCGATCGCTGGGTGCAAACTTTTGATCCATTCAGATTGGAGGGAGCAGAGAAAACAAACCTAAGCTTAAAACCACAGGGAGTTTATCTAATTACAGGTGGGATCGGAGGTATAGGTATGATTCTAGCAGAACATTTGGCAAAAACTGTACAAGCAAAACTGATTTTGATTGGGCGTTCAAAATTTCCTCCCAGAGAAGAATGGTCAGAATGGTTAGCCAGTCACAATGCTCAAGACAGTATCAGTCAAAAAATACATAAAATTCGGAAATTAGAAGCTTTAGGTTCTGAGGTTTTGAACATCTGTGCCGATGTCGCAAATCTCCAACAAATGCAAGAGGCGATCGCCCAAGCTCTCAAAAAGTTTGGTCAACTCAATGGAGTAATTCATGCAGCAGCAATAACTGGGGAAAAGTCATTTCAAACCATTGTCAAAGCTAGTAAAATAGATTGTGAACAACAATTTCAGCCAAAAGTTAAGGGTACTTTGGTTTTGGCTAAGACTTTGGAGAAACTTGAGCTGGATTTTTGTATTTTAATGTCTTCCTTATCATCAGTTTTAGGAGGGTTAGGTTTTGTTGCTTATTCTTCAGCAAATAGTTTTATGGATGCTTTCGTTCATCAACATAACCAGACAAGCGTTGTACCTTGGGTAAGCGTGAATTGGGATGGCTGGCAAGTTATGGAAGTGGCAAAACCAAATAAATCTGTAGGCTCTTCCTTAACTGAATTAGCCATCTTGCCAGAAGAAGGTGTCAATGTTTTTCAAAGAATTTTATCCACAAATGGACTCGATCAGATAGTTGTCTCGACTGCCGACTTACAAGATCGCATTAACCAATGGGTAAACCTTAAATTTTTACAACAGTCTGATAAATCTCAAACACCAAAACTTTCCTCATCCTACTCACGACCTAAATTGGCAACTTCCTATATTGCGCCACGGGATCAGACAGAGCAAACCATTGCTGAAATTTGGCAACAAAGTCTAGGGATTGAACAAATAGGAATTGAAGATAATTTCTTTGAGTTAGGAGGAGACTCCCTCATAGCAGTTCAGGTAATTGATAACTTACGGGAAACCTTCCAAACTGAGCTACCTATAGAGGCTATTTTAAATACTGCTACTATTGCTAAACTTTCTGAATCAATTCAGGCAAGAACCTCATCGGAAAATATTCCAGGTCAGGAAACACCACAAGCACCTTCCTCCTTGCTGGTAGAACTTCAAGCAGGGAGCAATAACAAACAGCCTCTTTTCTTATTACACGCTGTTGGCGGAACAGTCTATATATATAGGGAGCTAGCTAGTTTTTTAGACTCAGATATACCAGTTTATGGGATACAAGCACAGGGTTTAGATGAAAAAACAGAAGTACTTACCTCTGTTGAGGAGATGGCAACTGAATATATCAAAGCGATACGCACCGTTCAACCTAATGGTCCATATTTTCTCGGAGGTACTTCCTTAGGAGGTATTCTAGCTTTCGAGCTAGCACAGCAACTCCATGCAGAAGGTGAAAAGGTAGCATTGCTGGCTCTGATCGACACTCCCGGTCCGGGTGAAATGCCAAAGAAATTAGATAGCGAAACAGAGATCATGGGTTATCTTCTTGATACCCTATTCGAGTTAGACAACAGTTTTTTGTCCTTGAATTCTTTCCCACAAGTTGGCAATTTTGAAGATCAAGTAATCTATGCTTTGGAGCAAGCAAAGATTGCTAAGTTGATCCCCGATGATTTCCCGATATCTCAAACTCGTCAATTCATCCAAGTCTTCAAGGCAAATAAGGAGGCAATGTGGAGCTACAAGCCACAGATATATCCTGGAAAAATTATCTTTTTCCGTGCTCAAGACAGGTGTAAAGAATACGACCCATTACATCCAGAATACCCCTGGATTGAGCTAGCTGCTTCAGGGATCGAGATTTACACAATTGGTGGCACCCACATTACCATAAATTATGAACCTTATATTCAGGTTATAGCAGAAAAACTCAACATCTATCTTGAACAGAATAATTAGGGTTTGCTGATTAAATATCAAAGCATGGATGATTAATGAAGGACAACTTTATATGAAAACTAACAATAAATTTTTATCTTTGATAGACCTCCTACGTTATCGAGCAACGAATGAAGGTAACAAAAAAGCCTATACGTTTCTTTTTAATGGACAAACAGAAGCAAACAGTTTGACTTATGGAGAATTGGAAAGGAGGGCACGGGCGATCGCTGCTAAACTTGAGACAATGGGGATAGCTAAGGGGGAGCGAGCATTGCTACTCTATTCTCAGGGTCTGGATTTCATTTGTGCTTTCTTTGGATGTTTATATGCAGGAGTCATTGCTATACCAGCTCCCGCGCCTGATGCAATTCGGTTGAAGCGAACTCTGCCTAGACTTCAAGCTTTTGTCAAGGATGCCCGAGTTTCTGTTGTGCTGACTAAATCTGAAATTTATTCTCTGTTCTCAGATGAATGGAAAAAAGATTTTGAATATCATAATATACTATGGTTATTTACTGAGGAGATATCAGACGAACTAGCAAGCCAATGGCAGGAATTTAAAATAGATCTAGATGGTATAGCTTATTTACAATATACTTCTGGGTCTACATCCACACCAAAAGGCGTTATAATTACCCATAACAATTTAATGCACCATTCTGCCTACATCAAGCAGGCTTGGAACTACACTTCAGATAGTGTTGCAGCTACTTGGATGCCTTACTTCCATGATTATGGTCTAATTGATGGACTGATACAGCCAATTTATTCTGGTATTACTTGTTATGTCATGTCATCATTAGCCTTTATTAAAAAACCAAGCTGCTGGCTGGAAGCTATTTCTAAGTATAAGGTAACCCATAGCCAAAGCCCAAACTTCGGCTATGACCTCTGTATTCAGAAAGTTAGCTCGGAACAATTATCTGAGTTAGACCTGAGGAGTTGGAGAACTGCTAGTAATGGAGCAGAGCCAATTCGTAAACATACTATAGAAAAGTTTATTCAAAAATTTGAACCCTGTGGTTTCCAAGCTACAGCTTTTTATCCAGCTTATGGCCTTGCAGAAGCAACCTTACTAGTAGCGACTAAACCTCACAATAATGTGCCTCAAATCACCCCAGTTGTGGCATCAGCCTTAGAGAAAAATCAGATTGTTGAGGGGGATACTAATCAAAAGGGAAATCGATATGTGGTTAGTTGTGGCTTCCCGATTTGTGACACAAATGTAATTATCATCAATCCCAATACTTTAACTAAGTGTGCGTCAGATGAAGTTGGCGAAATTTGGGTATCAAATTTGAGTATTGCTCAAGGTTACTGGAATAGACCAGAAGAGACAAAGCAAACATTTAA
>NZ_JAAHHU010000307.1:0-5246 GCF_010672095.1 Moorena sp. SIO3I6
CTCCCTGCTAAGCCCAGCGACCTCACAGATGCACAGATTAGTAGTTGGTTCGAAGAGACGGTAATCGATGACTCCGCCGTTCCTGGGTGCTGCTAAAATCCCTAGTGGCTTTAGGGAAAAGTAGATGACTACCCCGAAGAGGTCTGAACAAACAGTCTGAACAAACAGTCTGAACAAAAACATAAAGTCGCCATCGACTTTAGGATAGGAAAGCCCTATCGGGTAAACGCTTTATTAAGCCTGATTAAACCAGGCCATGGTCAGCGATTACCCTAATAGAGCAACCAGATACAAACCTATCAATTTTTATCTCTAACCGGCTTTACCTCTGACGGGGGGGTTAGCTACCGCCAATCTGGACTGGTAACGGGCGTTTTATACCTGCCCGTTGCTTAGTCCCTTATTTGGATAAGTCTTAGTTGGCTCAGATTGAGTATCGGTACACCTACTCAATCAATTCCACTTCATCAAACCGACTCGATCAAACCGGGCTAGTCATCTTAAGCTAAGCCCTAGACTTCTAGTTTACCATGTCTTGCTTAAATTATAGCAGCCTTAAAATTTAGCAAGTCCGGTAAATTTTATCAACTAATTACTATATTACAGGGCTATTGATTTATTGTCAAAGGTTAGCCCGCTGATGATGCTGCCATAGTTAAGGCTGCTGTGAGAATTTTTCTTCCCTGTGCCCTATTCCCTATTCCCTATTCCCTATTCCCTATTCCCTATTCCCTATTCCCTATTCCCTGTTCCCTGTTGCCTTTGCGATAGTATGCCTCCCTAGAGAAAAGAGAAAAACTAACCATGCTGAACAAACCTAAATTTAAACCTTGCTTTCATATCGAAGATGTGGAATCGGTTGGTGTCTTTCTGCTGTCCGAGTCAGAGTATTTTGTTCTCAATGGTGATCTTTATGAACAATTAGCTCCTTTAATTGATGGCGAGCATTCCGTGGAAGACATGGTTAACCTGCTGCAAGGCCAAGCCTCCACGGCTGAGATTTACTATGCTTTGATGCTGATGGAAAAGAAAGGCTATATCGTAGAAAACGATAACCCGATGGCCTCAGATATGCCATCAGAGGTAGCAGCTTTCTGGAATTTTCTGAATGTTGATCACACGACAGCCACCAGCCGCTTGCAATCTACTAAGGTTTCAGTAACTTCCTTTGGCACAGTTCCAACCCAACCCTTGATCGCGATCCTGGAATCACTCAATATTCAGATGGCTGAGGAGGGAGACATTGCTGTTGTATTAACCGATGACTATCTCCAAGTCGGTCTTGATGAGTTCAATCAAAAGGCTTTACAGTCCCAGCGTCCGTGGATGCTGGTCAAGCCAGTGGGCAAAATGATTTGGATTGGTCCGATTTTCGATCCTGGAAAAACTGGGTGTTGGGAATGTCTAGCCCAACGGCTGCGAGCCAATCGCCCCGTGGAAGATTTTCTGCGCAAACATCGCCAACCTAATAGTATATCGACGGCTTTCCCAACTTCTCGCTCTTTACTACCGTCTACTCTAGACACTGGACTGAATCTAGCGGCTACTGAAATCGCCAAATGGATTGTTCAGGGAGACCATCCATCCCTCAAAGGGACTCTGCTCACCTTTGACACCATATCCTTACAAACCAAAAATCACACTCTGGTCAAGCGTCCTCAATGTCCTGCTTGTGGCAATTCAGACTATCTAGGAAATAGAGACCCCTTGCCAGTTTTATTAGAAAGCCGGAAGAAAACCTTTACAGCTGATGGTGGACACCGTTGTGTTTCACCAGAAAAAACCCTTAAGCAATACGAACACCACATTAGTCCGATAATCGGAGCAGTTAGAGGAATTAGTAAAGTTTCTAAGTTAAAAAGCGATTTGACCCCTACCTATATAGCTGGACATAATTTTGCCAGCATGTTCGATAGTTTATACTTCTTGCGGAAACACTTGCGTGGCAGAAGTGCTGGCAAAGGACAGACTGACGCTCAGGCAAAAGCCAGCGCCCTTGGGGAAGCGATTGAGAGATATTCTGGTGTGTTTCAGGGAGACGAAATTCGACGCAAAGGTAGCTACAAGAGTATGGCGGATGTGGCTATTCACCCCAATGCTTGTATGCTGTTTAGCGATCGCCAATACCAAACCCGCCAGGACTGGAATCAAAGCTGTCCGAGCTTTTTTCAAAAGGTTCCAGAACCCTTTGATCCCGAACGAGAGATTGAGTGGACACCGATTTGGTCTTTGACTGACAAAACATTTAAGTATTTACCCACAGCTTACTGCTATTACGGCTACCCAAAACCCTCTAAACCAGATTGTTGGGCAGACTCCAATGGTACTGCTGCTGGCAACACCAAAGAAGAAGCAATCCTACAAGGATTCATGGAGTTGGTAGAGCGAGATAGTGTAGCGCTGTGGTGGTATAACCGCCTCAAACGACCAGCTGTGGATTTAGACAGTTTTAACCAACCCTATTTTACAGCTCTTAAGGAGTATTACCATTCCCTCAACCGTGAACTTTGGGTACTCGATCTCACTAGCGATTTAGGGATTCCGGCCTTTGCTGCTCTTTCCAGGAGGATTGATCAACCTGTGGAAGATATCATTTTTGCTTTCGGTGCTCATTTCGACCCCAAAATTGGGATTATGCGATCGCTAACGGAATTAAACCAGATGCTTCCAGCGGTTATATCCATAGCTCCCGATGGCAGCACCAAATACAACTACTCCGATGAGTTAGCTATAGACTGGTGGCGAATGGCTACCTTAGAGAATCAGCCGTATCTGATACCGGATGAAAACACTACTCCAAAACTCTACAGCGATTATTCTCAACTGAGCAGCGATGATCTGCGAGACGATGTTCAAACCTGTGTAGACATTGCTGCCAAGCAAAGTATGGAAACCCTGGTTCTAGATCAAACCCGTCCCGATATTGGACTCAATGTTGTCAAAGTGATTGTCCCTGGTCTGCGACACTTTTGGAAACGGTGGGCTCCCGGAAGACTTTATGATGTGCCAGTACAGATGGGTCAGTTACCACAATCCCTCAACGAAAACCAACTCAACCCATTTCCGATTTTCTTCTGATCAGCAACAAGTTTCCCAACATCTAACCTTTTTGAATTAAGAATTAAGAATTAAGAATTAAGAATTAAGAATTAAGAATTAAGAATTAATTCTGACAGACAACCTTCAATAGAAAAACAATGCTGAAAGACTATCAAATTATTGATGCCGATGGCCATGTGAATGAACCGATAGATATGTGGGAGAAGTACCTGGAACCTGCATTTAAAAATCATGCACCCTATCGAGATCAACCCTCCCAAAAGGATGGGGTTGTGAAAATTGATATCTTTTCCCCTCCAACTAAGTATATGAGAGTGGAAGGTGAGACAATTTATAATAAGATATCCGATGCTGTCTGGGCTGAAGGAATTAAGGTAGCAATCCGGAACAAGGCTACCTATAATAAAAACCTAGGCTCTGGCCCAGAATCTCAGGTCAAGGCCATGAAGCAGATGGGTGTGGATATTTCCTTTCTGTATCCAACTACAGGATTGTGGATGTTGGCGATCGATACTATGGATCCGCCACTGGCAGCAGCACTCACCCGTGCCTACAACAATTGGTTACGAGACTTTTGCAGCTATGACCCGCAACTATTGAAAGGAGTAGGAGCGATTAGTCTACACGACCCCAGCAACATGGTGTCGGAATTACATCGGATCGCAGAGTTTGGCTGGAAAGCTGTCTTTGTCCGGCCAAATCCGGTTAAAGGACGACTGCTCAGTGACCCGGCCTATGAGGCATTTTGGACGGAGTGTGAGAGGCTGGGCATAGCAGTTGGCATTCATGAGGGTAGCCATGCTCGATTACCGACCACTGGATCAGATCGATTTAATACCCGTTTTGCCATGCATGCTTGCTCTCATCCCATGGAACAGATGATGGCAATGTTGGCACTGATCGAAGGGGGAGTATTAGAGCGTCACCCCAATCTCAGAGTAGCGTTTCTTGAGTCCGGTTGCGGTTGGCTTCCCTACTGGCTGTGGCGGCTAGATGAAGAGTACGATCAACTGGCCTGGGAGGTGAAAGACCATGTAAAGATGAAGCCTTCAGAGTATTTCCGTCGCCAGTGCTTCATTGCCATTGAGCCAGATGAGCCTTATCTAGCTGATATTATCAAGTACATCGGTTCTGATAACTTGATCTTTGGTTCTGACTACCCTCACATAGACCACAATCCCAAGATTATTGAAGAAATGGTAGGACTTCAGGACAAGCTATCTCAGAAGATAGTGCAAAAGATCCTGTGGGATAATCCTATGCGTTTTTATGGTTTGGGGTGAAGAGTTATTAGTCATTTTAAACTTGTTAGATTAAAGCTTATCATAAAAATGGCGATACCCGCTTTATTGATCAGCTTATACGGCATAAACAATCAAAAATGACAACCTTACAAGCCCGTAAACTCTCCCTGAAGGATGTTCACCATTTGCTAGGGATTAAACCCCTGTACAACGGCTTATTTGCACCACTACTTACCCTTGAACCCCTTACTGAAACTGAACAAGAGGAACTTGTTAACATTCAGGATGAATTTAGGAACTATTGGCTCGAAGGTAAGGTTTCCGAAGGACAAGT
Source organism: Moorena sp. SIO3I6 (assembly GCF_010672095.1). Classification (NCBI taxonomy): domain Bacteria; kingdom Bacillati; phylum Cyanobacteriota; class Cyanophyceae; order Coleofasciculales; family Coleofasciculaceae; genus Moorena; species Moorena sp. SIO3I6. Next base: position 4,639 of record NZ_JAAHHU010000307.1, read on the forward strand.
ACGCCTGGTATCAGTTGCGCCCTTGTTACGTTTAGCAGGTTTTCATCGCCCTCCCATTAAGCTCAATGTTGAGGAAGAAATTGCCCGAATCTACATCGAAGATGAGGATACTTACATCACTGGGCGCTTCGATATTGTTGCTGTCAACAGACAAGGGCAACAAGCTATCCCGTTGTGGATTTTGGTAGTGGAGAGCAAAAATAGTGACGTTGACGTATCAACAAGACATCTCCATAATACCTTAAAATTCTAAAAATAGAGTATAATGGAAGGAATTAGTCATAGATAATCTGGAAAAATGAGCAATTCTACTTGGGATTATATTCAAAAACACCCTAAACAAACAAAAAGGTTATTAGGAATTAATTATGAGCAATTAATAAAACTGATAGAGCAAGGAAAGCTTATAGCTAAAGAAAAACAACAAGAGAATGAAAAAACTAAAATTAGACTTATTAAAGCAGGAGGTGGTAATCATCCCAAATTATCTGAGGAAGAACAAATAATTTTGATGTTAGTTTATCTGAGGCATAACTTAAGTTTTCAACTTTTAGGTTTGCTTTTTAAAGTAAGCGAGTCAACGGCTCATAACTTATTTAATTATTGGC
>NZ_JAAHHU010000308.1:0-5201 GCF_010672095.1 Moorena sp. SIO3I6
AAAAAACGTGAAGAGGCTAGCCTTGAAGCTATGGAATGGCTCAAGGCTAACCGAAAAGCGTTATCCCAAGAAGCTGCCGAAGCAGCTTTAAGGAAGCATTATGACCAGAATCCAAACAATGTAGATACAGATTACTCAGGGGATATTGAGGTATTTTCTCAAGAAATCAGAAAATATTTGCAGTTGATCTATTACTGTTTAGACGTAGGAGATTGGGAGCTGATGGATAGAGCAATACAGGAATCAAAGATTCCTGTGAATAGGAATTTACAGCTTTATGTAGATGCACTAGATTTTATTAAAAACCACAAGGTTAGTCTAAGTTTTGCTCCTGAAGAAGCTAAAGAAATAACCCTTTACTTGGACTATCTAATCAAGATAATTCCTATAAGATTATAAGCCGAGTTTTGAGTTAACGCTTCTAGAAAAAGTGTTAGATTTTTCTAGGAATGGTTACCAGTATTCATTCTCATACTTTAGCCTTTGAATCATTCCTGTCATTTTGTTTTTTTTATTGCTTAATTTTTTCAATTAGTAATTATAAAATTTATGCATATTATGGAAATTATTGAATAATTTTATTTAAGTGATAAATGAATTTGTCTTGAAGAAGTTGTGGCATTTTTAGTCTTTTATTCTCTGCTTTGTATAAGTTTGCTATAGCTAAGCTAGCTTGAATTAAATTATAAAATCCAGGAAAGTTAGGGGCACATAACTAAGTGTCCCTAACTTTCCTTTTCTGTCCTTTTATAGTTAATTTAGTTTTTAACTAAATTTAAATTAAATTTAAATTTAATCAAAATATAAATGTAGAATAGCTTTATTTCCAATCATTATTATCAAGTTTTTTTAGTGTTGCTTTGATTTCTTTTTCTTTTCCTTGTCGAAGTTTTTTAATCAAAAATTGCAAAATTTCGGCATATTCTTTGTAATCATTTTTAAGAATGTCTAATGCCTCGATAAATTTTTGTTGACGTGATTTCATATTCAATTACTTGAGTTTTGGTTTTGGAATAAATAACCCTGGTTTGCCCCAAGGGACAATCAAGACCGGGTACATGATAAATTATCCAGAAGTGATTTCTGGTTTTCCATATCCTATAAATTTTTTCTGGATTCAAATCAGATATCCGGAAATAGCTAAAGTTTTTTTATAACCCCTAACTGTAGCCAATCTCTGCAGTAACCCAGTGGTAAATGCTCATCAGTTACATTACTCTTGACGGAACTAATCACAAATAAGTTCCACCATTGTCCCTGGAAGCTATGCCCTCAAAACCCCAACGTCTCCACCGCCCTCCCCTTAACCTGCTCCTAGAGAGGTTGTCAAAGATTTTTCCAAAAAAAACTGTCAGGTATTGACCACAACGAGACCATCACACTGGTAAAACCGGTTACAAATAATAAACGAGATAAACCAATAATGCTTTCACTGTTGATGTGACGTAGCATTAAATAATCAAATCATTGATTAATCGTTTATTCCACTGATTTTTTACTATACTAGTAATAGTAAAATTAAGCGGTTATTAAGGAGAGATGTCACACCGAAGAAAGCCGCCACAATTCAAGGAGTCAACTCAAAAACACTTAGGTGATGGGAAACAGAAGCCAGGCTCAAAGCAATCAGGAAGCCAAAGGGTCAAAGACGCTACAACCTTGAATAAATCGAGGAGGCAGCAGCAAAACCCCGACCAATTGTCACTGTTTGCTATGCGCGGGTCTCAACTTATTCCCAGCGCGATGATTTTGAAAGACAAACTGAACGACTACGTTCAAGATTCCCAGAAGCAGAACACATATCAGAAATTGGTTCCGGACTCAATTTTAGGAGGGGACAAGTCCTCGCCATTCTGGACAGATTTCTCCGAGGCGATCTCCAATGCCTTGTGGTTGCCCACCCAGACCGATTGCTCAGATTTGCCATCGAACTGGTTAGATAGCTCTGTGACAAAAATCAGTGCCAACTCATGGTTTGGGGTGAGTGCAAACTCAGCAAGGAGCAAGAATTGGTCTAAGATCTGCTGTCCATCCTCCATTGCTTCAGTTCTAGGCTTTACGGATTGGGAAAATACCAAAAGAAATTCCGGGAAGCGTTACAAGCAGACAAAAAGGCACAGCCACTCGCGAAAATCCACCAAACTAGCACCAAACAGTGTTAGGAAAATCAGGCTGTATCCAACTGTTGAACTGCACAAGGTTTGGAAACAATGGTTGGCAGCCTACCGGCAAGTGTTTAACTGGGCACTGGAGCAGTTAAAAAACGGGTTTAATCTCAAAGATGACCTCCAAAAAGCCTACCGAAACAGTTTGGCAATACCAGATTGGGTTAGGGAGTTACCTGGGCATCAAGCTCAAGAAGCTTGCGATGAGGCGATAGACGCCTACAGGCAAGGGAAAGCTAATGGCGGTGAAGCCAAGTTCAAGTCCTGCCGAAGTAAATCTCAAACCATTCAGTTCAAGGTAGGGAACTTTAAGAACGGTACTTGGTATCCCAAGAAAACCAAGGGTTTGACCTTTAAAGCATCCAAACCTTTGCCGAGTCAATCCGAGTATGGTACTGAATTGGTTTATCAGCGGGGCAAGTGGTATGGATGTTTCCCCGCTCATGTGGAAACCGAACCTACCAAACAAGAAAGGGTAATTGCTCTCGACCCTGGAAACCGTGCTTTCTTGACGGGCTACGATGGTGAGAATGTCTTGGAGATTGGTAAGGGCGACATTGGGCGTATCAACCGACTATGCTCACACCTTGACCAACTCCTTTCTCGTGCTACCAAGTCTCCTTTCAAGCGGCAACGGCATAAAATGCGGAAAGCTGCCGACCGGATCAGGGAAAAGATTCAGTGCTTGGTCAAAGATTTGCACTCCAAGGTCGCATCATTCCTGATTGGCAAATACAAGTTAATCTTCCTGCCAACGTTTGCTACCAGTAAAATGGTACTCAAGTCATCGAGGAAGATTAACCGGAAAACTGTTAGGAATATGTTGAGTTGGAGTCATTACAAGTTTGCCCAGCATTTAACTCAGATGGCAGCTAGGAAGAATGTACTGGTGGTGCGGTGCAACGAATCCTACACCAGCAAAACTTGTACCAACTGTGGTCATCGGCACAACAAGCTAGGTGGCTCGAAAATTTTTCGATGTCCTGAATGCAAGATGGAATTGCCGAGGGACATCGGTGGCGGCCGAAACATCATGATTCGGTCTTTGCAGGCAGCTGCCTTCACCAGCAATGGTGATGCCATACTTGTTCAAGATGCTTGAAACAAGCGTTTTGAGCTGGTTAAATGCTGCACTACCCAAAGGCTATTTCTGGTCATCCTGGTACTGATCCTGAAAATCCTCTTCAGTTAGCTCAAGCAGTAACAGCCTTAGGTGAACCCCGGATGTAAGCTTCCAGAAAATACCGCAAAAACTTCGGTGATACTGGGTCTGGCACTTTCTCGGCCATCACAATCACCTGGGGCAAATACAAATCTTGCTGTGCTGCCAACTGGTAGGCTAAGCCGAAACCATCACAGGAATTAAAGATAGGTGACATACTCCCACGCTGACTCTTTGAGTTCAGTGTGGGCTTCTTACCAACTCCAGCTACTGCTTAGGATACTCGGTAAGCTTTATTAACGATACGGGATGCCCCTCCGCACCGGAACAATACAATAAATTTTGTTTTTTTTAATTAGTAGGTGGCGGTTAGCTCTTATTTGGTTTTCCCTACTATATCTACTATAAACGATTAAAGATCCTGTCCGCAATTCATCTGACACTCATGCTGCGCATGTTCGTTGTGAGGCATAAGAGCGGATGAAGCTAACTGCAACCCTCGTGCGTTCGCGTAGCGTGGCCTACGGCCAATCGCTTTCTTCAAGGCAAACCGCAGATCATCGATAGTCAAGCGTTCGGTCTGATTGAGTTGAATTTCTCCCCGCTGCCCCTCTTGGGAAGTGCCACTGTGACCAGCAAAAAACAGAATATCCCACCCCTGCTCCCATCGTTCAACCCCAAGGGGACTCCCGTTATAGTCGTTCGCACAGCGTCGGGCTTTGCCCGAAAGACTTAGCGGGAGGGGAATTGGGGACTGAAAATGTTGCGTCTCCTTGAAAGTTTTTGCTAGAATAGAGATATTATTGTGCTCGTTCGCGCAGCGTCTCCTGCGGAGAAAAGAGTACCGGTCTGTGCGCAAGCTGAAAAGCCTCTGCTAAAAGTACAAACCAACAAAAACCTTGAAAAAGTAACCCCAATGATTTTATCGGAGGGTTTAGAGGCTGTTTGGTTCAGCCGTTAAGGGTTTTCTACTCTTAAGAATCCCTCACTATAATCGCGTGATTTAGCGAGGGAGTATCAAAACTGCTGATTTAACTCCGATGCCTGGGGTTCCTGCCGCCAGGTAATTTGTGCCCCCGCCTTTCCCGCCAACTCCTCCAACGCCTGCTGATCTGCTTGCTGGTTAAGATTGGCACCCTGACCCAAAATTGCCAGAATTCTGACCTTGCCCTTGGGGGTAGTCTGCCGGTTAAGGGGGTTGGGACAATCGTATTCAATGGCACTCAGGGCAACGTCCGCCTGGGCTTCCGCCAGTAAATCCCAGCGGTGCCAGGGAAACCGACGCAGCCAGGGATTATTGGTCTGTAACAGCAGTTGAAATTTTTTCCCCGAGCCCAATAACTTATCCCGAATCGAGCGAAACTCTGGATCAGTATTGAGCCAGTGATTAAGACTCCCTTCCAAAACCTCAGCCCCTTGCCGACAAGCCGCAAAGGCTTCTCCCCGCTGGGATGAATTGGTCACCTGTTCGGCATTGGCACTCAGAGCACGAAATAGCATTTCCAAACTCAGATACCGTTGCTGCCAATGGCGATAACAGTTGAGTAAGTCTCGATTCCCCGACAACCGCCCTTTAATCCGAGTTTGGGACGGAGAATGGAGATCCCCTTGCCGAATTTCCAGGGTGGCATCAAACCCCTGCTCAATTTCTCCGTCTAATATTAACGTTAACAGCCTCTTCATTGATCTATTATTGACAATTTTTAGTATTTCCAAGAATAGCAGGAGTCCGCAAAGTCCCCCTTATTAAGCTATGCTTTATAAACATATTTCTTTACAAAAAACTTGACAAATTTTAGGAATTATGAATAGGAAATAAATAGGGCTGGCTGCATGAAGGCAGAAGGCATACCCGACAAGGCTTTCAAGCCTTT
>NZ_JAAHHU010000309.1:0-5193 GCF_010672095.1 Moorena sp. SIO3I6
ATCCAAACTTTCAATCTGCGCCGATTACCCGCAGAACGGGGTGGTCGTTTCTATCAAGACACAGCAGCTTATGGTCATTTCGGGCGTAGCGATTTGATTTTGCCTTGGGAAGAAACTGATAAAGCAGAAATCCTTAAGGAAGCTGCTGGTAAATCTGGTGCTATATCGATGGCATAAACTACGACTTGGTTAATTTACTTTTGAGGGTTAATTCAAGGTGTTAAGTGTTAGGCATTAGGCTTTAGGGATGAGTTAAAGCCTAATGCCTAGTGCTATTAAGCTATCAGCTATCAGCTATCAGCTATCAGCTATCAGGTATCAGTTATCAGGTATCAGTTATCAGGTATCAGCTTATGGGTTACCTCACAGCGTCGAAGCCTGTGCCACGGTACTTGAGCTGCTTTTGAATAAAACCGGTAAGCATTCGTTTAATCTCTGTTACGTCTGCTGAAAGCTGACCACTGACCACTGACCACTGACCACTGACCGCTGACCGCTGACCGCTGAATGCTTACCTAATACCTAATAGCGTCTTTACGGCTTTTGCTGATTATCTCCCTTCTTAGTTTCAGCAGCTTTACTGGGTTGAAACTGTTTTTTCAACTGAACAAAAAGTTTAAAGCGGGTACGATTGGGGTCGATTGTAGCAACCGTTAAGCCGATGGTATTAATTGCCTTTGCTAAGATTTCTTGCTGGCTTGATAGTTGGGCGAGATTGAGATTACTGCTGTTGAGGGTACGCTCAACATCAAGGAAAAATTGACCAGTGTTGGGATTAGGTTTGGTTGGTACGGTGTTTTGAAACAGAGGTGCTTGAAGTAGTGTCTTTTGGGGTTGAGGGACCAGTTCACTAGCAATGGGGGCTCCTAGGGTGAAGAAGACTACATTCCCTTCTAACCAGCCGTGGGTAGCATTCACCCCTCCTAAAGTAGCTGTCCAGGTCACCATTGGTTGACCGTTCACCTGAGTTTCTACCACCGGTAACTGATAACTATTAGTGATTAAGTCATCCAATTGCTGTAGGGTTGCTTGAGCACGAGAGCGATCGCTTACTTTTACCATCAATGCTATCCCAGCTCCTAAGGGAGCAGAGTAAGGGTTATCCTGAAGCGCCAGTTGTTCGGGAGACATTGGTATTAAGGCTAGGGCAAACTCCCCTTCCATCCAAGACAGTAAATCCTTTTCCCAATCCAACCCTAAGGTGGTTTTCAATCCAGCTTGGAAATTGTCTGGGGAAATGGGGATTAGAGAATTTAATGCTCCTTGTTCGGTATAGTATTGCCAAAATTGTCTGATGTTACCCCCAGATATAATGGCTAGGGTACTCGCTGGCATCCGTCTAGGCAAAAAAGAACCGCTATTTTGGTTACTGACCTTAACAGCGCTTCTGGGTTTGAGCGAGGAAATCCCTTCAAAACTTATCCCCTTTGGTGCTAGGGTTACTGTTGTGACTATGTCTTGCTTTAAGGGTTTAGCTGCTGTTGTTTCAGGCTGCTCCTGGGAATCAGTGGCTACTGCGGCTAAAAAAGCTGGTAGATTAATATACAACTGAGCAAAGGACTGATCAGTTTTAATCTGAGCGATCGCATCTTGGTAACCAGCTTTACTAGCTACCGAGATAGCTCCTTTGTAGGTGTCAATCACCTGATCAATAATTTTGGGGTTTTCACTCACCACTAGAAAACGCCCCAGCACTGCTACTGAGTACTTTTGGGAGTTACTCTTGTTCGTTTCGTAAACCTGAATACCTCTGTAGGTTCTCTCAACCCACTGTTTCCCTGATTGAGACTTGGCTTTTTTGAACAGCTCCATTGCTTGGGTTACTTTGTCAATGGGTAGTACAATCAAACTGGGAAAAACTGATTGATCGTTTGATAAGACTGCTGGTGATAACTCTCTAGGGCTAAAGTATGCTAAGGTAACGTCTTGACCCAACCAAGGTTTGATATCTTCCTGATAGTTGTAGCCGTTAGCAGTTAGTAAATTTTCCTGCAACTGAGCAAGCTGTTTTTCCAAAACTTGTCGAGATTCAGTTGTGCCATAGTTTAGCAACTGCTGCCATTGTTTGGAATCTGTAGAAATTGATGCAGTAAAGAAGGCATTTTGCGGAACTAACTGGGTACTTACCTGAATATTTGGTTGGAAAATCTGCCGCCGCACTAGCAACCAGTAAGCGGTTACTCCACCGCCTACTACCAAGACGGCTGCTGCAAAAATTAGCAGTAGAGAAGATTTCTTTTTTTTTGTCATGGATTTGATTGCTAGGGACATCAATATAAGGGCTTATATCTCTGTGTGACCGTTGAATCTGATTAAAATTGGTTGTTCGTAAATTAATAATTAATAATTAATAATTATCAATTACCAATTATTAATTAACAGGTATGGTATCAACCAGATTAGAAGTGATTAACTGGACTTGATCTTAGCTGTAGATCGTATCTCGTTGCTGATAGGGACGCCCAAGGGATTGAATGGCTGCTTGTAATGTTTCTACTTCCATACAGGTACCCCCCATAGCTCCGGCCATGGTGGTGATATGCTCCTCCATTAATGTGCCACCAATATCATTACAACCCCATTTAAGGGCATCTGTCGCCCCAGCAAGACCAAGTTTTACCCAACTGGGTTGGTGATTTTTAATCCAGTTCCCTAGGAAAATCCGAGCTACAGCTGTGAGTAACAGAGCATCTTTCAAGACTGGTTGATCCCGTCCAACACGATGACGTAATGGTTTGGGAGCTTCCTGTCCGACAAAGGGCAGTAAGATAAATTCAGTGATTAAGCCAGGGTATCCCTGGTTACGGGCTGTTTGTTGAAGCGATCGCAATTTTTCCAAGTGTGCCATTTGTTGTTGGGGTGTCTCAATATGACCGGATAGCATGGTACTGGTTGTGGGCATTCCTAGTTGATGAGCTGTTGACACAATCTCTAGCCAAGTGGCGGTATTGGTCTTTTCCGGACAGAGAATACGTCGGACATCATCATCTAAAATCTCGGCTGCTGTTCCTGGCATTGAACCAACCCCAGCCTCTTGTAGTTGAGCAATCACCTGGGCATAGCTAAGTCCATCTTGGTCAGCAATAAATTGCACTTCCTGGGGAGAGAAAGCATGGAGATGCAGCTGAGGAAAGTCTTGCTTAATGGTTTTTACCAACTCTAGGTAATAGGGCAAGGTTGACCCATTCATCTTTGCCTTGGGGTTGAGTCCGCCCTGCATGCAAATTTCTGTAGCATTCCGCCGCACCGCATCCCCTGCTTTTTGATGAATTTGCTGCCAATCGAGCCAATAAGCACCCTCGTCAGAGGCATCCCGCCGAAAAGCACAGAAACTACAGTGCTGGGTACAGATATTTGTAAAGTTGATATTACGGTTGATAACATAGGTAACGGTATCCCCGACTTGTCTATAGCGCAACCGATCCGCAGTTTCTTGAATTGACGCTACGGCCTGAGGTTCAGTTTGCTTCAAAAGCACAACCCCTTCATCGGGTGATATATCAATACCCCCTAAGGCACGGTTGAGAATAGTATCAACACTAGTGGTAATCACAGGCATATTCAGTAAACCTACACTCAGTAAATCTACAATGATCGCAGTGATCGCAGTTGAACATCTCCATGGTGTAGCCGGAAGGTGAAAATAACTTAGGGGCTAAAACCCCCTGATTCGATATATTTTGTCTGTCATCTATATGAAGCTCCACCACCTGGCAAGCCGTTCGCGTAGCGTCGGGCTTCGCCCGAGGTGGTGGTGTCCTATGCTAACTTAGGATTACCGCTAACCCACAAGTCACACAGGCAGACCCAGCTTCTAGGTGGTCGTCCAGATCTTTTGCTGGAACGACCCTCGTTGTCATTTCTGCAAACGAGCTTAAACACACCTCTAGCACCGATATTGTAAGCGCCATTTAAATCTGCATTAAAGCGTTTACCTGAGGTGAAGGTTGCTAAAGAGTATTTTTTTGAATTCCTCTTGACCACGCCGGAACCATCATAGGCCAACTTTGAAGTATAAGCTGCCACAACTTCTACAACTCTTCCGCCTAATTCCGCCCATTTCATTTCGGTGAAATCTCGGATTTTAGATTTGAGCCATCCATGGAATTTTTGCCGCAGGTTCGATCGCTTTTTGCCACCCTTTGGCCTCCAGCCTTTAAGATTCTCAAACACTATAGCTGAAGAATTGAACTTTTTGGCAATCTCGACAATCCGCTTTGAAACAATATGGCCGATCTGATGATTGATTCTTCGGCATTTATCGTAGGTTTTAGAGCAGAAACCTTTATGGAGTTTCCCGCCTTTACCCATGGTCAATGATGCCCGTGTAGATACGGACTTTAGTCTTTTATCTCGGCGGTCTATGTCTCTTCCAGGATGAACGAATTCAGCATGGATTACAGTTCCGCTGTGAGTTACGACTGCTATTGTGGCTGTTGTGTTGATTCCTAGATCGACTGCTGTAACATTTGCCTCTGGTTTTATTTTTTCTGGCTTACAGGTAAATGGAACTGACAGGTAATACCCCCGATTGTTTATTACTAGAGAAGGAGACATCATCTTGTTAGATGCTACCAAGTGACGCTCTCTTAAACCGGTGATATGAACATCAGTCCAGATCCAATCAGAGCCATTAAAGACCTTAACTTCTACTGTATTGAAACCATGTAGTTTATAGCACTGCCCTTTGTAGAGGGATGGATAACAACCGGTACTTGCATTCAGTCTTGGAGGCTTGGCGTCCTTTCTTTTTCTACTTCCTGATTGCCAATCCCGATAACGAGTAACAAAACTACTAACCTGACCAGCGGAAAATGCGATTGCAGCCCGACGTAAGTAACTAGGGAATTTATAGAAGGTTTTATTGAATTGGGGATATTTGATATTAGGACGCTTAGCAGTCTTGTGCATCAATTTCTCAACGGCAGGGGTCAATTGATCTGCCGTTAAATCCCCAAGTTCCCCCCAGTGAGTATAGATGATGCCAACCAAGTACCGACAAGCACGACGGTAGACCTCGACCGTCTCACTAAGCAGTACACGCTGCTCGGTGGTCGGGTTGAGTCGTTACGGTCGATGGGGGCTATTGAACCCCGCACCTCCGCTTCAGAACCGTGCATGAAACTTTCGCCTCACACGGCTCCTAAGTATCTTTTTGGCTCCAGTGTAATTGTTGGTGGCAACTTTGGTGTA
>NZ_JAAHHU010000031.1:0-65254 GCF_010672095.1 Moorena sp. SIO3I6
ATATTGTGCGTTTGGTTAATTGGTGGCAGGGAGTTCCATTTGCAGCTACCCGATGTTCTCGTTTTGCTGCTCTTGGGCCGACCGGTTGACCTATGTCTAAACAAATATTAATTTCGCCAGCGGTATCATAATTGGGGGATTTAGGGGGCTTGCAGCTAAAGGTAGTGAAGTCGATTCATCTGAAAACAGCTGTAATACTCCTAAGGTAAACGAATCTAGATCTAGAACAATGTCTTATCCTACTCAAGAGTCAGAATTCAGTAGTCAAGAAAATTTTCAAGTCAGTCAATCGTCTCCACAACTAAAACTTTATAGTGGTCTTCGGAGCCGAGCTGCGATTGTGCAGTGGTATCTTGAGGAGTTGGGAGTGCCCTATGAGTATATCTTGCTGGATATGAAAGCTGGAGAGCATAAACAGCCGGAATACCTGTCGATTAATCCGATGGGTAAAGTGCCAGCAATTGTGGATGGGGACTTTAAACTTTGGGAGTCGGGAGCGATTTTGGTTTACTTAGCTAATAAGTATGGAGAAACCCCTAGTTCTCTGGAAGAACAATCAGAGATTGTGCAGTGGGTGTTGTTTGCTAATGCTACCTTAGGACCAGGATTGTTTTTGGAAGATAGACGGGAGAAAGAAGCGCCCAGTTTATTGAAGCCACTAAATGAGCTATTAACGGATAAAACATTTTTGTTAGGGGATAACTTTAGTGTGGCGGATATTGCAGTAGGGTCTTATTTGGCTTATGCCAAAATACTGGTAAATTTTGATTTTAAAGAGTATCCAGCTGTTGCTGATTATCTGATGCGTTTGTCTGAACGTCCAGCTTTTAAAGAAACTATTGGTAATCGGTAATTGGGAATCGGGAATCGGGAGTCGGGAGTCGGGAGTCGGGAGATAGGGAACAGGGAACAGGGAATAGGGAGTAGGGAGTAGTTGTATTTGGTGCGATCGCGTAGCGTGGCCGTAGGCCAAACGCGAACGCTCCAATTCAAAGTTTCTTCTTTTCTTTATTTTGAAGTTTTAATTTTTAATTTTTAATTACCCAAAGGGGTGAAAGAATACTGTACCTCATAAGTGCGAGGAACGCTATATCGATAGACAAAAGTAGTAATTGGTGGTAGTTATGCCACAAGATTAATCTTGATCTAGAATATCAGAGGTAAAAGGACAATCCTGGGGGAAGCAAGTAGATGGATAATCCTTGCTAACCACAAAGAGTGGATATCTGTAGCAATCGGAAAAGACCGATTCAAGATAAGGCTTGAGACTGGGAGATTCAGACAACAAAAGATTAATCTGTTCTCTCTGCTCATTGATCGTTTTTTCCCAACCTCGATAATCAGGCTCTGAATTCACGTACTGCCTTTTAAGCAAGTGTTCCATTAAAACCTTAAGTCGGCTCTGAATCTCTCGTTTATCTGTTCGCCCCAAGGTGGCTATTTCCTCAATTAAATTCTCTATGTCCAACTCATCAAAGTTTCTTGTTTTAAGTTGCTGACAAGTTAGATCAGTCCACAGAACAAAATCCTGATTATACAAGTCACTATTACTCATTATTTGTTCATTATTTTATAGTTTTTGTAAGAATCACGGAGGTTTTTAAGTATCCGTACATTAAACTAAATTACTATATAGCAATTCTCATAGCTATGAGTAAAGTCACAGCGCTTGTGGCCTGTGCCACAAAGCTGACAGCTGACAGCTGAATACTTACTATTATAGCGTTTCTCATAGCTATGAGGTACAGATAATTTGGGATTGCTATAACCCATTAGTGCGTCAGTGCAATAGTTTTTTTTAACCACTGAACTGATCTGATGTCTGGATGATAACCCTTAATAACAATCTTCCCATCTGCCACGCCACCGCCCCATATCTACCACACTTTCCACGCTTTAAGTGTTTTACACCCTTACCACACTCTAATAGATAGTGTGAATGCAATAGTTTTTCTAACCCCTTGCATCTTCTGAGAACTTGTGTTAAAATAACAGTATCGTTAAAGCAATGGTTTTACCGCCATGATGATTTCTACCGCCCAAGCTGCTGAATTACTAGGTGTTTCTGCCACTCGTGTCCGTTTCCTGCTGAGCAAGGGCAGAGTGAAGGGGGCTTATAAGGTGGGTAGAACTTGGGTGATTCCTCTGTTTGACGGTATGCCGGTGGTCACCCCTGGTACTCGCGGACCGAAGCGGAATTGGTCAAAGCGCACGGAGTACACTAAGGCTGTGATTCACGTTAATCAGAAGGTAATTCGCCAAAATCTCAAGAGCGGGGAGCGCAACCCTGTGATAACGGTCAAACGGGGTTCTAAAAATATTTATGGTCATACGGTAGAAGTTAATGGCCCCTGTCGGGTGATGTATCGTCCAGATGATCCTTTACATTGTGGGGCTAGGGTGTGGATTGAGACGATTTCTGATTTTAAGGTCAGCTGATTTGGCTACTTGAAGGACGACTTTCAGCATCGGATTTATGAACAAAACACCAGACTTTGATGATGAGATGCTACCTGAGTACCAGTTTGACTATCACAAGGCAAAGCCGAATCGTTTTGCTCAGCAGCAACCAACTAATGCGATCGCACAAGCGCGGAAGCGTGGCCTTTTGGCCAAGGTCAATCCCAACCAAGTTCCAAAGACAACTTAGTGCAATTCGCTCTCGACTTCAAAAATTAGGTTTGTTGTAAGTCAGTCGTTAAACCCTACCATAACAAATTACTCGCTATCAATTGTAGAAAAGTATGCTCCAATTTAAAGGAGTGTGAGAGAATTGAACAAGTTAAGCATTTCTCTATTTCCTATGACAGTAGTGGAGTTATTTCCTACTTTGAGAGATTTAAACCGTGCAGACAAACTAAAAGTTATCCAAGTTCTTGGTAGCAGAGCTAGCTAGGAAAGAGGAACCTACCTTAGAACCAGGAGCTACCTATCCAGTTTGGTCGCCCCTTAACTCTCATCAAGCCGCTAATCAACTCGCTCAACTGTTGGAATCGGAGCAACCTAACTCCAATGGGTAATGCTCGACGATTCAACTTTACCGAGGAACAAATTAATGCTGCTCTGGCCTACATTAAGACCAATCGTGCTGAACTCAGAGCTGAGTATCAAATTGTATTGAAAGAAGCTACCGCCAATGGCTGATAGCTGAATAACTAAGCTGAAAACCAATCGAAATTTCGGCTAATCAACAATTCTGTCTTCTTGGCATGGTGAGTGTTTTTCATCGCAATAGGTTGTATAGCAAATTCATAGCGACTTGCTAGATCCCTTGTTTATTATGTACGAAGTGTTATTGGAAGTAAAAAAATATCTCCTAGGTTTACATTTAATTTAGAAACGCTCTGGAGTTATACTTTTAGGGAAGTATTCTGATGCCAACGATTAGTGGACAAAAGAGAAGTTATTGGACAACGAGGCGAATCTATTTTTATAGTTATCATAACACGTAAGCATCCAACGCGCGGTTACCTATTCGATCATCCACGATTTCTTGGGGAAAAGAAGCGGACTATAGACTTTTATGTAGAACTCTTTCATGATGAGTCTTTGATACCTTTTTTCTTTGTGCAAGTTAAGTCAACATATGAGGGTTACACTGTAAAAGAGCATCGGCTAAAAGTTCAAGTTACAGCCACTGATATCAAGCGTCTTGCTGCTTACCCTGCTCCAACCTATATTGTTGGTATCGATGAATCAAGAGAGCGAGGTTACATTGTGTCAGCTAATGGGGAATGTCAAACAGGACTTTCAAGTCTATGTACTGACTATCCTCTCAATCCAGATGCATTAGCGCTACTATGGGATGAGGTGGTAGCCTACTGGACTTCTCCCACCTACCCAGCATTCCGGTCAGCCTTTTGTGATCCGAAGTGGAGGCAGTAATGAAGCGAGATTTAGATTATTTCATTGGTGAGCGTGCTGAACATCTGGCAATAGTATACTTGACACGTAGCCACGATCTAGTTGTGGAAAGGATGAAAGCTGATTATGGGCTAGATATGTTGGTAACAATACTACAGGATAAATTACCGACAGGAAGGGTTTTTGGTGTTCACATCAAAGGTCGAGACAAAGCTTTCAACGACATACAGCAAGAAGCTTCATTAGTTTTGTCTGACCAAGAAAAGAAGTACTTTCAAGATTTGCCCTTCCCGGTATGTGTATTGTTTTTCACTATGGACGATGACAGGGGCTATTACCGATGGTTGAAGTATCCAAGTGAATCCAACCAGAGCCTTTATACTCTTGAAAACAATCAATGGCGTTCCCTGGATCAGGAGCAGGTTAGCCAGATAATCGCAGACGTAAATGCTTGGTATAATCGAAAGCACCAATCCGCCGCATAACAACACCCATGCACCCGAGCGCCTTATTCTTAGGCTCAAAATCAGGAGACTTACGTGGCATACAGTGACTTTACTCTCAAGAAAGTCAAGCTTGACTTCAATATCCAGACTGTGGAGGATCAGTCACTATTTTCCAATAGTGAAGAAATTAAAATCAGTGATTATCTCGCACAGACCTTAAAAAGAAATGTTCCTTTAGCGTTAGCCATTAATACGGAAAAAGCTAGATCAGAACTCATCATTATTAATATTTTACTGGAAGTTAAAGAAAAATCCTATGATCAAAAAATTAGTCTATTCTCAGGGATTGATTTTAATGTAGATAAGGAAAAAGGCTTAACTGGATTTTGCGATTATATCATTAGCGGTTCAGAAGAGCAGTTATATTTAGAGTTACCGGTAATTACCATAGTTGAAGCTAAGAATGAAAATATTATTTCTGGCTTAGGTCAATGTATTGCGGAAATGCATGCTGCTCAACTTTTTAATCAAGAAGCAAGTCATGAGTTATCCTGTGTATATGGTGCAGTAACAACAGGAGATGAATGGAGATTTGTTAAGCTTGAAAAAAATGTTGCTTATATAGATAATGATAGCTATTATATTAGTGATATTAATAAAATTATTGGGATTCTAGTGAACATGGTTAAAGGAGAAGCCTAATACTATTAGGAAAGGGAGCAGGGAGCAGGGAGCAGGGAGCAGGGAGCAGGTAACACGTAAAAGGTAACAGGGAAGAAGGTAAAAATTCTGTGTACCTCATTAGGGTAAAATATACTACTTTAGCAAAGGGAACAGGGAAAATAGAAAAAATTCGTCTACCTCATTCTCCCGATTCCCGATTCCCGATTCCCGATTCCCGATTCCCGATTCCCGATTCCCGATTCCCGATTCCCGATTCCCGATTCCCGATTCTTGATTCCCTAAAACCCAATCGAAAACCGGGATAATTGTGAAACTAATCCTATAATTCCGCCGATTAACACTAACCATAGGGAATTTACCTTAAAGCGAAATACCAGCACCGCACTAGTTATTGCCACCATAACGGTTAACCAATCCACTAAAGCAGTACGTGCTAAAATATAAGTTACTCCTGTCATCAGTCCTAAGGAAGCGGCATTAACACCGTCGAGGAATCCACTTGCCCAGGGGGATTGGCGTAGCTTGGGCACCCAAGGATTGAGGATTCCGACTAACACAAAGGCAGGCAAGAAGATTCCAACGGTGGCAGCGATTGCGCCAACATTACCATTCAGGAGATAGCCAATGAAGGTAGCAGTGGTAAACACAGGACCGGGAGTGACTTGACCGATTGCGATCGCATCAAGCAGTTGTTGGGAAGTAAGCCATTGGTGGCGCTCTACTAAATCTTGCTGTAGAAACGCCAGCAGCACATAACCACTACCATATAGAACGGAGCCAATTTTTAGGAAGAATAGGAAGACACTAGCAGAAGATATAGAAGCGGCGGATGGTACACCGGTCTGGGCTAAAAGACTAGAGAAAGGCACAAGTAAAGCACCTGTGATGTTATTTCCTCTACGCCACAGGGTTTTGACTAGCATTACCGCAGCTCCCACCAACAGCAGTAAGAGAATTTCATGGGTACCTAAGAAGAAAGCGATAGTAGCTGCAACTCCTGCTACTGTAGTGGGAATATCTTTTGCTGCTTTTTTCCCCAACTTCCATAACGCTTGTAAAACAATAGCGATGATAACTGGTTTGATACCATAGAGGAGCCACTCTACCTGGGGCACACTCTGGTAACGGGCATAAATTGCTGCCATTATCCAGACAATCACCATTGCTGGCAAGATAAAACAAGAACCAGCAACAAACAGTCCTCGCCATCCTGCTCGCTCATAACCGATGTGAATCGCTAATTCTGTAGAGTTAGGGCCTGGAAGAAGATTGGTAACGCCCAGTAGATCCAGCAGATTCTCATGACTCATCCACTGTCGTCGCTTCACTACTTCATCATCCATCATGGCAATGTGAGCAGCTGGGCCACCAAAGGCAATTGTCCCCAATTTAAAAAAGACTAGCGCTAATTCTTTGAGTCGTTGCCCCTGTTCTTGTGGGGAGAGTTGAGCTTCAGAACTGTTGTGCTGGTCAGGCTGAATATCTTCTATTTCGTTAGACACTGGTTTGACTCCAACGGTGTCAAGGTTAATATACCAAAGGGAAGAGGGAACAGGGAATAGGGAATAGGGAGTCGGGAGTCGGGAATCGGGAATCGGGAGTCGGGAGTCGGTAGTCGGGAGTCGGGAATCGGGAATCGGGAATCGGGGTAATAAAATTTAATTTATAGTTATTTGCAGATAACTTATTATAGATAGTTCAGCAGTTATCTTACAGCTATCAGCTATCAGATAACTGCGATGCTCTTTCAGAGCCGCTACGCGATTGGCCGTAGGCCACGCTACGCGAACGTGTTTTTTGAGGTTATTGTATTGGTTATTGAGCAATTCGTGTAGGAATTTTAATAATTTTTGATGCCCTATTCCCTACTCCCTACTCCCTACTCCCTACTCCCTACTCCCTACTCCCTATTCCCTACTCCCGACTCCCGACTCCCTACTCCCTACTCCCTACTCCCTACTTCCTTTGCTATTATTTTGGTTATTTTTATGGTACAATAGTCCTAGAGTAATCTGGTGTAATCTATGGCTAAGTTTTACTCAGAAATCAATCAAGATTTAAGAGAGTTTATTGAGGAGCAAAAAATATTTTTTACAGCCACAGCCCCCCATCAAGGTCGTATTAACCTATCCCCCAAAGGTATTAACACCTTTCGGTGTATTGATAGTAAAACAGTGGCTTATCTAGATTTAACCGGTAGCGGTAACGAGACATCTGCTCATTTGCTGGAAAATGGCAGAATGACAATTATGTTTTGTAGCTTCACTGAAAAGCCATTAATTCTCCGCCTTTATGGTCATGGTCAGGTAATTCGACCTAGGGATAAGGAATGGGAAACAGTCTACTCCCTATTCAATAGCCTACCAGGGGAAAGACAGATTATTGTATTAAATGTAGAATCTGCCCAAACCTCCTGTGGTTATGGTGTACCTTTGTATGACTTAAAAGGAGAGAGGGAAACTCTGCTCAAGTGGGCGAATAAGAAGGGAAAACAGGGAATTCACGACTATTGGCAAGCCAAAAATATTGAGAGTATAGATGGGTTACCGACTAATCTTTTAGAAGATTAACCAGAATGGTGAATTAAGAATTAAGAATTAAGAATTAAGAATTATACATTCTACATTCTGCATTCTACATTATTAATTTTACATTCTACATTCTACATTCTACATTATTAATTCTGCCTTCACCATTCTGACAAACAACCAAACCAACTTATTTTTTAGTTTGGTCTAGACTAGCGGCAGCGCTATTGACCTCTATGGGATTTTCCTGGGCTAAAGCACTATTGATATGTGATTGCTCTCCCGTAATCAAGGCAGTTGCTTGCTCTAATGCCTCGATGCGATCGCTAACTCGGTTTCTTTCTGGTAATAGTTGCAGGATTTTCAACTTTTCCAGCCTTTGATTAACCCTACCAGTCGCACCTACGATAAACACATCACGACGTTTGTCACGAGCCTCCTTAACCATAGTCTCTATCGCTAAAGAAGCGGTCACTCCCAACAAGGGAACATCGCTGAGATCTAAAATCAGGACATCATACTTTTCTACCATCCCCATCCGCTGAGAGATACCCTTGGCTGCACCAAAGCTCATTGGTCCGCCGAGACGGAATAGGAAAATTCGACCACGAGCCTGTTTCAGAAGTTGTTTTTCTTCATAGCTCAAACTCTTTTCACCATCATCAGGAGCAGTAATTTCCTTGATTTGATTAATTTGTAGCTCACTGAGGTTTTTGACAGTCAACAGGTTGGCAATGAACACCCCAACGGCAACGGCTGTAATTAGGTCAACAAATACAGTCATGAATAACACTAAATACATTAATGCTGCTGCCTTGAGGGAGACTTGATGGGCTCGTTTGAGGAAGCTCCAGTCAATAATATCGATTCCTACTTTAATCAAGATGCCCGCCAGGACAGCATGGGGAATACTTTCAGTGAGGCTTCCCGCCCCCACAACAATCACCAGCAGCACTAGGGCATGAATCATGCCTGAAAGGGGGGTTTGACCACCAGCCTTAACATTGATTACCGTCCGCATGGTAGCACCAGCACCAGGGAGCCCACCAAACAAGCCAGCAATCGTATTACCGATACCCTGACCAATTAATTCCCGGTCAGAGTCGTGCTGGGTACGGGTAATATTATCAGCAACCATGGACGTTAACAGAGAGTCGATAGCTCCCAAGGTGGCTAACATTAGACCATAGCCAAGCATGTCTTTGATTTGGCTGAACTTAAAGACTGGCAAATATAGCTTGGGTAAGCCTGTGGGGATGTCTCCAATCCGTCTGAGCTCGCTGTCTGGCAGGTCTGGGAAAAAGACAACCGATATCAACGTACAGACTATCAGTGCTAGCAAGGGGGATGGAATTAATCGACTCAGCTTCCTAGGTGATCCAAACATAATCACCAGAGTCAGGATTGCTAGACCGGTAGCGGCAAAATGGGGATTAGCGACAAAGGTAGGAAAATTGCTGACAGATTCCACCACATTCCCAGAACTAGGATGCCCGAAAAATGGACCAATCTGTAACAACAGAATGATCACACCAATCCCTGACATAAAGCCAGATATAACTGTGTAGGGCATTAAGGTAATGTATTTACCCAGCCGCAACACCCCAAATAAGATTTGAAATATCCCCCCTAGCATGACAACAGTAAATGCCATCGCTAGACCATTCTCTGGGTTTTTAGCAACTAGCGCCGTAAACACCGTTGTCATCACTACGGTCATCGGGCCAGTGGGACCAGAAATCTGAGAGGGAGTACCGCCAAACAGAGCGGCAAACAGACCAACAAAAATAGCGCCGTAAAGACCATGAATTGCCCCAGCACCGGAGGATACTCCAAAGGCTAGGGCTAATGGTAGTGCAACAATTGCAGCAGTCAGACCACCAAAGACATCACCGCGCAAATTACGGAAATGTAAACCATTCACAAATTGCATGAGTGGGTAATTTAGTGAAAGAATAATACTTGCTCTAGGCCCACATCTAATTGATTCTTTCCATATAACTTGGAATTCCTACAATAATGCTATAGGAAAATGTTAGGGTTAGAGCCATCCAAATATAGAAACCGGAATTTACCTGGGCAACACTTAAGTGTATCGCAGTAAGAATTGCTATATAAGATGCCTTAGAATTTTACACTAGAATTTTACACTGTTGGAGGTGAAACTGTTGAAATTCTTGGTTAATGGGTAAAGTTTACCATTCAATCCAGGGATGCCTAGCACCATTGACTATCATCTCCCCAAAGAATAATTGAGCAAGGTTAGTGGGAGTACACAGAAGGATTGGTGGATTATTTCGCAAATTCTGGTTAAAAATTCCGGGAAAATCAATTACTCTCACTAGAGATTAGAGACTAGAGATTAGACAGTTCATGTAGGGTGGGCAGTGCATCAGACAGATAATGAAGCTTGCAAAGTGCTTTGGTACGCACTGCCCACCCTACGATTAGCTAGACACGACTCAATGGGACAATAGTTGCTGATATCGAGCTCAGGCTAAATCAGATTGCGATAGTGCTGGTAAGATTGGGCTATTGACTGGTAACCTATCCTGCTGTTGACGAGAAAGCATGCAAAAAATCCTGAGTTGGGCAATACTAGCTTCTGTGATTACATTACCTGTTTTACCTGTTTCGGCTGAGCAACCCCTTTTCCTGGCCTATCCCCCCCGTGAGCATAAAACTACTGCAGAGAAAATTTTCTTGATTGGTACTGCAGCCCCTACTTCAGAGGTGTTGGTCAATGGTAAACCTATCCCCCGTAGCCAAAGTGGGAATTTTGCTCCTAGTTTCCCTTTGCAGCTGGGAGAAAATCGGTTTACCTTGCGCTATCTAAACCAGGAAATTCAAGTTACCGTAACCCGGCTGTCTACTGAACCACAGTTACCACAAGGTTTGGGATTTGCCAAAGATTCCCTGACCCCAGCAGCAGATATTGCTAGATTACCTGGAGAACAGATTTGTTTTGGTGCGATCGCATCCCCTCGTGCTAGGGTTTCTGTGACCCTGGGCAATCAACGGATTTCCTTACTCCCTCAATCCCAAGATGTCCAACTTCCGTCTAATTTTGCCGTATTGACTGGTCAAAACCAACCTACACCTCGTGCAGCTATTAATAACTACCAGGGATGTGCCGAAATTTCACAAGCTGGTAATTTTGGCAACCCTGTGTTTCAACTAAATCTCAATGGCGAGAGAGTCAGTCAGCGGGGTACAGGTACAGTGGAAATTTTATCTCCTAACCGCTTAGAGGTAATAGAGGTAATAGAAGAGGCTGGGGTTGCCCGCACTGGACCGAGTACTAACTATTCTCGCTTAACGCCTTTACCAAAGGGAACTAGAGCAGCAGTTACTGGTAAACAAGGAGACTGGTTACGTCTTGATTATGGTGCTTGGATTCGCCAGAAGGAAACCAAGGTAATTTCTGGTGCAACTCCGCCGAAGTCTATTATTCGCAGTATCACCTCCCGACAGGTACCTGGAGCAACAGAAATTCTCTTTCCCCTAGAGATACCAGTACCAGTGAGTGTGCAGCAGTCCGATAAAACCTTTACCCTAACGCTACATAATCTAACCGCTCAAACGGATACAATTTTCCTAAATGATGACCCAGTGATTAAGCGCCTAGACTGGTACCAAGTGACTCCAGACCGGGTGCAGTATAATTTTAGACTCAAATCTGAGCAGCAGTGGGGGTATGACTTGAGGTATGAAGGCACTACTCTCATTCTGTCTTTGAGACATCCACCAAACTTGAGCAGTAGAGGAATACTGGGTCTATCGACTCAGCGGTTAGCAGGAATTAAGATACTGCTCGATCCCGGACATGGGGGAGCCGAAACAGGAGCGAGTGGACCGAATGGGTATCCAGAAAAGGATGTTAATTTAGTAGTCTCGAAACTGTTGCAAAAGGAATTGGTACAACGGGGAGCAACGGTATATATGACACGGGAAACTGACAAGGATGTGTCATTACGAGACCGGATGGATATGATTCACGAACTAGAACCAACGATTGCCCTTTCTATCCATTACAATGCGCTACCAGATTATGGTGATGCTATTAATACTGCTGGGATCGGAATGTTTTGGTATCATACCCAAGCCCACGATTTATCAGTGTTTTTGCATAATTATTTAGTCCAAAAGCTCCGGCGTCCATCCTACGGAGTATTTTGGAATAATCTCGCCCTAACCCGTCCTCACAAAGCTCCTTCGGTGCTATTGGAATTGGGATTTATGATTAATCCGGTAGAGTTTGAATGGATTAGCAATCCCCGAGAACAAAGGCAATTGGCTAATGCGATCGCAGATGGGATTACTGAATGGATAGCTACTGTGGAGTAATGCAAGCTTTGTTGAATAGGTAACAGGGAATAGGGAAACAGAGGGGAGATGGGGAGATGGGGAGATGGGGAGTCAGATGAGCGACTGGCGTGGAAACCCCCAAGACCGCACTGGTAGTTGCTCATCAGGGAAACCTCCTTTGGCCGACTGCATCCGTTGACAACAACGATAGGATAACAATGTAAACTTTTATTACTGGACTCAAGACTTTTGGCTTTGATGGTAAAATAAACTTCGCCAATTTGCTTGATAGATATATGGGCTACCCTAACTTGTTTAATTTCTCAACTGAGTGCCTGTAAATTCAAAACCATTTTCAGAGCTATCTAGTATCACTTGTTTGATGTAAGATATGTCTCGGTTTCACCTCACGTATAACTTTGAAATAAATTCTATGACTCAGGCTGCATTTGATTACAATTCAGAATATTTTACTAGTGAAATATTCGATACCAATTATCAAGCTATAGCGTCAACAATCGTTAAAACTTATCAACCAAAACGTGTGGCAGAATTTGGGTGTGGTCCTGGGCATCTTACTAGAGAGCTGGCCAGATTGGGTGTAGAGGTAACAGCTGTAGATGGTTATTCGGAACCTGATTTCTCAGAATCATCTATTGAATTTCACAAACTTGATCTAAATGACGAAGTAGCCATTGCTAATCGTTTCTCCAACCAGAATTTCGATCTTGCTATTTCTCTGGAAGTTGCTGAACACCTAGAACCTGAAACATCTCCAATACTAATCAGCTGGATGACTAGTGTTGCGCCAATCGTGGTATTTTCAGCAGCAGTTCCTAGTCAGAGCGGCCATGGACATATCAATCTTCATTCCAGAGATTACTGGCACCGTTTATTCACTAAGCATAATTTTGTCGTCGCGGATCGTATTCGCGAGAAACTTAGACAAATACCTAATGTAGCTCCTTGGTATCGTTACAATATTATCGATTATCTCCAGGCAGAGCATTCTCAAGCCCCAGAAATACTAGAAGTAATTGACCGTTTGCTTGCCTCTGAATCTGCTGCATCGAGTGCATACTACGAAGAATCTACGAAGATGAGACTTCTACAACCTTACTTAAAGGACCCGGTCGTTAAATGGTATTTCGGGTTGCGACAGTTTACTGATAGTTTTTTTAACAAAACCTAACTATCAGTAATCATTCAGCTGCTATCAGCCAATGGCCAAGGCCATTGGCCTTGGCTCACGGCTGACCGCTGACTGCTGTTCGCGCAGCGTGCGCGTAGCGCATATGCTTACGGAAAAACTAAAAGACCCAGACGCTCATGCTCCCAGCCTCTGTTTTTTGGATAATCGTGAGATAAGTTTGTTATACAAAGACGGATCAGAGATTTGTAATGGTTGAGGCATGGCATCAAACTCTTCCTCTTCCAAAGCGAGGTAAGTATCAATCTGCTCACGATTAGCTAAGTAGAACGCGATCGCTCCGTAAACCTGTTCAAGGTTGACAGTGGGAAGGATTGAACAATACTTTCTGGTGATAATCCGTTGCGGAAAGTATATACAACGGAGTCTAGAGAAATTCGTGTGCCTGCAATCCAGTAACCATTGTCCCGATATTCTATATAAGTCTTAGCTTCTATAACTGGCATCAATTTACCTTGAATATATGTATTGAGATCATATAACTGAAACAACTGAAACAAAAAACTGAGATCAATACTGAGGCATTCTGCTCTTGTCTGCCAATTATTCTGAAAGTATCGATTACCGCTAAGTATTTTTACTTACGTTACTTGGAGGTTTAGGGATGCAGTCGGCCAAAGGGGGTTTCCCCCACTCGCGCTTTGCATCAAGACAGTGCTCAGGCTTCTCTCGATATCCCCTGAAGCGCGTTCGCGTTCGCGCAGCGTAGGCAAAGCCTAAAGCGTGACCTACGGTCAATCGCGTTTTCTGGTTGCTTTACCGATGTGATACTTAAGGATAGGTGTGGGTGGGATACAAAGTACCCGCAAGGGTACTGTAAAGTCTCGTAAACTTTGCCATCATAACTAGTATAAAGCCTATTTACAGTAATCCTTGCAGAAAAATCCCAACTCAAGGTGATAAGTAATTAAGGCGTCAAGTTACCCACTCGTAATTAACGTGAGTTGAGGGGTCTAACCAATCCCTAATTTCTGGAAATTTATAGGAGTCAGATCATCATGGAAAAACATCAACCAATAGAATTTTCCCTAGAACAGGAGTTCAATCTTAAAGTTTTTGAGACGCAAATTCAAAATCTCGACCTTGAACAAGCAAAGAATCTTCTGTGCGAGCTCTATAGACAGATGTCAATTCGTGAAATTCATTTCAGGAATTTCGTTAAGCACAGTTTAATCGGAAATCCTCCACCTTGGAGTGAGTAAGCTCAGGGAGCAAGGGATGAAAGTAAGCTTATGCGCTATGCGCACGCTACTTGAGGTGCTATCAGCTATCAGCTATCAGCTATCAGCTTGCATAGGTAAACATTCGTTTAATTTATTGCGAATCGGCGCAGCTACCCTGGGTTTATGTTAAGCATGATAGCTGACGGCTGACCGCTGACCGCTGACCGCTGACCGCTGACCGCTAAATGCTTACTTTTGCCTCATACGGTAAATTTGCCAATTAAATTCTGATTAGCTTAACCCAATTATCCGGAATCCACAGCTAAATTACTGAAGAAACAATAAACACAGCAGTTAGAGTCAAGGCGACTGAGACATAATAACATTATTAAGTGCATCAAGTAGGTAGCTAGAGATACATTTAACATGACTGAATTGCTAAATTATCTATGAATTCAGTAAATCAGCAATTCAGGGTTATTTCTCACCTACTTACTGTTCAAATGGTCAGTTAACCAAGGCTCTCTAGCTTTAATTCACAATCAAGGAGTATCCCATGGTAAAACAAATGTGCTGGTTATCGAGCTTTGGTAGCAATGAACCAAAAATGTTGCACTTGCGGACTTCCCCTTATGAGGCTTGGCGTCCGTACACAGCTTTTCCCCAATATGCTGTCCCAGATTATCCAGTACCTGGCGGTTCTAAAGGCTGGGCAACCTATCAGAAACTAAGACTCTCAGACTGGGTTTTGGTTCCTAGTGACAATGAAAATATGGATTATAAAGCAAGTTAATAATTTAGTAATAAATGAAGAATTAAGAATGTAGAATGTAGAATGTAGAATTCTTAATTCTTAATTCTTAATTCTTAATTCTTCAACAGTTAAACTAATTACTTGACTAGATAAGGACTGGTTAACTTATCTAACTGTTGCACTAACAAGCTAAGGAATAAACCGACATCAGTAACAACACCAACCGATTCTACTGAACCGCGATCGCTTAATTTTGTCACTACGGCGGGGTT
Organism: Moorena sp. SIO3I6; assembly: GCF_010672095.1. Classification (NCBI taxonomy): domain Bacteria; kingdom Bacillati; phylum Cyanobacteriota; class Cyanophyceae; order Coleofasciculales; family Coleofasciculaceae; genus Moorena; species Moorena sp. SIO3I6. Next base: position 15,230 of record NZ_JAAHHU010000031.1, read on the forward strand.
AATATCCACACAGACCATCTTCACTCCGGCTGGAGTCATATTGCCGACGCCAATAGAATGGAGCATAGTAGACAGCATCAAGATCATATCTGTCCCTTCCAATAACTTGGCATAGTCTTGCTGTGCTTTAATCAAATCCATCTGGGTATCTGGCAGAGGACCATCATCTCGGATGGAACCAGCTAGGACAAATGGTACGTTATTGCGGACGCATTCATACATCACCCCTTTAGTTAATACACCCTGTTCTACAGCTTGGGCAATACTACCGCAGCGACGGATAGTATTGATTACCTTGAGATGGTGTCGGTGTCCACCATGGACAACTACTCCTCGTTTCATATCCACACCCAAAGAGGTTCCCATCAGGGATTGCTCGATGTCATGAACTGCGATCGCATTTCCCCCTAACAGCGCCTGAACATACCCAAGTCGAATCAAACTGGATAAATGTTCACTACCGCCAGTGTGAATTACCACAGGTCCTGCTGTCACTACAACTCTGCCCCCTTGGTCCCGAATTTGGCGCAGCTCCCAAGCAATTTGTTCGACTACTAATTCTACCCGGCGCTCACTAGAGACCCCAGATGCCATAAAACTAAATTCTTGCTGATTGCGTTGTTCACGGGATTGAGTTTTGCGCACCGTGCGGATTCCTTCTACTCCCACGATCACCTGCTCTCCAACTTCCAAATCCCGCAGCACTTTACAACGAGCGATTACACCGTCTGGGGTTTCAGTTATTGCGATCGCACCATCCATGCGTTGATGTTGTACCTTCACCCACTCACAATTTACCCGTACTTCCGTCGGATAAATGGTAGTAACATAAAAGTCATCAGGAGCAACCCCTGCTTGAGTAACAGGTTCCAAGTTAGCATCACACACCTCTTGGGCAGGAGTGACAGCTCCTAGATCAATCAGCTTAGTCATAATCTCTGCCATCACCTCATGATCTGGTGCAGAGACTTTCAGTTCAGCATTAGAGGTGCTTTGCCGCTGTGTTCCTAGGTCGAAGTTAAGTACCTGGAAGCTACCCCCACCTCCTACAATTAAATCCAAGGCACGGCTGATGATACCAGAATCAAGCAAATGACCTTCCAAACGAATAATGCGACTTTCAACCGGTTGATTGCCATGGATTTCACTGCGGACTGGTTCAGTTACCCGTAAGGTTAGGCATTTAGCAGCACCACCAGCTTTGAGAAATTCCGTCAAGGGGGTTTCAATCACCTCAAACCCAGCTTGACCGAGCCGATCTTTCAAGCGATCGCTAACTTTGTTCATCACTACAAGTTGATCAATATTGACCGCATTGCAAGCAAAGTTCACTGCATCAGCTTCCTCTATGGCGATTCGTTTTTCCGGTGCTACCCGCATTTCGATTAAGCGGTTGGAATAGGCATCAAATGCTGGGGGATAGTAGAGTAAATAGCCACCACTCAGGGGACAGAAGCAAGTGTCCAAGTGATAGAAACGTTGATCCATTAGGCGCAGGGACACAACTTCAATATCTAGCCATTTAGCAAGGTATGGATGGGAATCAAGTTCTGAGCGGAAGCCATAGCCAGCCCACAGCCAACGCCCTTCCCGGTCTAGCAGAGCATCCCCAGCTCCTTCAAAGGGTAAGTCTTGAGGAAGTTCATAGACAGTGTAGCCATTGTCATTAAACCATTGCTTGAAATAAGGTTCTTCTCCCTGGCGCTCTTTGTGGAGGAAGCGGCTAAGCACTACATTCTTGCCCAAGACTAATCCGGCATTGGCTGCAAATACCATATCTGGCCAACCGGATTGAGGAGAAACTAAATCGACTAGGGCATGCTCTTTGATGACATAGTGCAGTTTTTGCCACTGTTCTACAGCGCGATCCCTCGATGACTTGTGAATATTTCCCTCCATCCAGGGATTAATCACATAATCCACATCGTAGTGGTCAGGGGGACACATGAGGAAGCGAATTGATTCTGTCATAGTCGATTTCTGATCTGGTAGATACCTACACGACCAAGGTAAGTCAGCAATCACACCAATGTCACGACAATTTGCCATTGACAGGGGGGTAAGTTAAGTTGGTGGATTAATCTTAAAGATTTTATCCATAAACTTATTATTATACCATGAAAAAAATATTTATAACTAGACTGAAGCGAATTCTGCTTACCACCAGCATCAGTATTGTGAGCGTGCCACTGTTGATCTATGGCGGATTGCTGGTCAAGCGTCCGCTTCCCACCGACAAGCAGCAACAACTGTTCCAAGGCATCGTATATCAAAGAGATGCTCGGAAATCCCCCCGTCCGCTGATGGTACATACTGTTACCATAGACCTAAGCGCACCAGGAATTAAACTGTTAGTAACACCAGGAAATAAAGTCGATAAAAACGAATTTGCTGCCCGGACTACCTCGGAATTTGTGCGGGAGTTTAAGTTACAATTAGCTATTAATGGTAGTTTCTTTTATCCTTTTCGGCAGTATCCACCGAATTCCTATCCTAACAGTGGTGATCCGGTCAAAGTACAAGGCCAAGTTATCTCTGATGGGAAATCCTATGCGCCTCCAAAATCTACTTCTTCAGTGCTTTGTATTTCAAAGTTTCTCCAAGCTGAAATTTATGCTCAAATTTATCAAAGCCGTTGTCCTCCAGGCACATCGGAGGGACTAGCCGGTAGAGAAATTTTACTAAAAGAAGGAAAGCCAGCAGTATTGGGAGGTCGTGGAGGTGAGAACCTATTCTCTCCCCGCACTGCTGTAGCTATTGATAAATCAGGCAAAACTTTGTGGTTAATTATTGTTGATGGTCGCCAGCAATTTTACAGCGAAGGAGTTAGTTTGGCTGAGTTGACTACTATTATTCAAGAATTAGGAGCCGATAGCGCCATCAATTTGGATGGGGGTGGTTCCAGCACTCTCGTAATAGCAAATAAGACTAAGTTACGGGTATTAAATTCACCGATTCAGACTCGTATTCCTACGCGCCAACGTCCAGTTGCTAACCATCTGGGTATCTATGCTTTACCGGTAGAGAATAGGGAGTAGGGAATAGGGAATAGGGAGTAGGGAGTAGGGAGTAGGGAGTAGGGAGTAGGGAAAAAAATATCACCATTAATTGATGATTTTTATAGCTATTTTATACCAAAATATAGTAGTTAATAAACCCCATTAATATAATACAGTTTAAATGCACAATATACCAATCCTAAATGAATTGTGATAATTTTTGTTCCCTGTTCCCTGTTCCCTGTTCCCTTTGGTATAGCTTAGAGCATGAAAAAATTAAATATAACTAGACTTAAGCGAATTATGGTTATCACCAGCATCAGTATTGTGAGCGTGCCACTTTTGATCTATTGCGGATTGCTGCTCAAGCGTCCGCTTCCCACCGACAAGCAGCAACAACTTTTACCAGGCATTTTTTATCAAAGAGATGCTCGCAAATCACCCCGTCCGCTCATAGTACATACTGTTACCATAGACCTAACCGCACCAGGAATTAAACTATTAGTAACACCAGGAAATACCATCAATAAAAACGAATTTGCTGCCCGGACTACTTCGGAATTTGTGCGGGAGTTTAACTTACAATTAGCTATCAACGGTAGTTTCTTTTATCCTTTTCGGGAGTATCCACCTAACTCCTATCCTAAATCTGGTGATCCGGTCAAAGTAGAAGGGCAAGTTATCTCTGATGGAAAATCCTATGCTCCTCCAAAATCAAAAAATTATTCAGTGCTGTGTATTTCAAAGCTTCTCCAAGTTCAAATCTATCAAAACCGTTGCCCTCTAGGCACATCTGAGGGATTGGCGGGTAGAGAAATTTTACTAAAGGAAGGGAAGCCAGCAGTATTGGGAGATAGTACAGATGAAAAACTATTGTATCCCCGCACTGCTGTGGCTATTGATAAATCAGGCAAAACTTTGTGGTTAATTATTGTTGATGGTCGCCAGCGCTTTTACAGTGAAGGGGTTACTTTGGCTGAATTAACTAGTATTATTCAAGAATTAGGAGCCGATAGCGCCATCAATTTGGATGGGGGTGGTTCCACCACTCTGGTAGTAGCAAATAATACAAATAAGCTAAGAGTATTAAATTCACCGATTCAGACCCGTATTCCTACGCGCCAACGGGCAATTGCTAACCATTTGGGCATCTATGCTTTACCGATAGATGTGTTGAACAACCTCCCATTAATCCAGGACGAAAGTATCTCACCCAATTTACAACTACTATATCTTTTGTTAATGATAGTTGCTCTATAGCAGTGCTAAATGATTCGTGAAATGTAGTGGCCGAAGCGAACGTGATAGCCTCGGCTTAGCCGAATCCCCATAACCATTGCCCAGCAATGATTTTAATATTTACAGATTTTTTGAATAACTTAGAATTGGTATATAGTCAATTGCTTGTGGTATTCTAATCAAGGCAATCGGATTAAATTACAGTAATGCTTAATACAGATTTACTTGATCAAGAAGTTCAGTCACTTTTTCAAAGGATACGGACTAACTTAACTTTACCTGAGTGTCCTCCCGAAAGGTTAGAATACTATATCAAAGAGCATAGTGGATTTTCCCGGCACAATCCTATGCTCCTGTCTGTAGCTTCTGATAATTCTCAATCTGCTCCTGCCATATCTGTGGAATTACAGCGAAACTCTGATGAAGAAAGTGGAGCTTCTGGTGAAGAGTCCCATTTTGCTATCTATACCGATGGGCTTCGAGAGTCATTCCAATTTAAGGTGGATGAGTATGTGCTCTCAGTAGAAACTAAGGGTTTCCTGGAAACTATGCTTGACCTTTGTAAGTCAGGCTCTGCGAGTAAAATCTGTGGTGTTTTTTATGCAACTGAGGCAGGTGCTATTCCAGAGTTAGAGCTAGTTCGCAATCTAACCGATTTGTACTCAACGTCTCAGGAGAACTGTCAACCCTCAGAAAAATTGACATACTTCTTCGATCTTCATCTCAATGGAGTAGAACAGGAACATAAAGATGGTCTGGGTACCTTTATTAACCACTACGAACAACATAGTTTAAACTTAAGTGAAATCCATGAGGGTTTCTCTGATTCTATAGCAGCAATGGATACCTGGTGGAATAATCTAAAACAGGCAGTTATAGCTAACAATTAATTAATCAATTAATTCAATATGATCGACTGATTGTCCTATTTTAAAATAGGGAATTCCACTCGCAAGTCGTTTCCATCGTTATCAGGCAAAGCCTCCGATCAGACACTTCTAGGTAGAGCCTAAAAACGAGAGTTAAGTTATGGATAAAGCAGAGAATAGGTGATTATTCTCTGCTACATAAACTGTTATGGATTTAAACTATAGCTAATAAGGTATTTGGTGCAGGCGTTAATCATCGCAGATAAATAAATAACCCCAGAAAAAGAAGTTATCTCTTTTGATTATAATTTTTGCCTAATTTTAGGCATTGAGATGTACCCGGAAACAGTGGCGTTTCCTTACAGTAGTTAGCTTCCTTAGAAGCTATCACCCACTACCCACTACCCACTACCCACTAGCAAAGACACTATTAATTATGGGTAATTTAATGGACATAATATAACTACATGACAGATCAGTTCGAGTCAACAGAAGAGCAGTTTTCCCAAACCCTAATGATCATGGCGATCGCTGCTTTATTTTTCGCTTTAATATTTCTATCTTCAACACCAATCTTCATCCGATTCAGTGAGCGTGAAATCTCTGCGAGCGCTACAGCATTTAATCGCTTCTGGATTAGTACCACACTCTTGGGTCTGTGGAAAGGACTCCAAGGGTTACGCTGCCGAATTTCTCTTGATAAACCGATAACACAAGATTATTTGCCTGACTCAGGTTGGGTGTGGGGCGGATTGCTAGGAGTCGGGATTTTTTTCTCTGCTGACATCATCATCTGGGCTTGGTCATTAACTCAAACCAGCGTCGCCAACGCAACTCTACTGGCTAATCTCACGCCAGTGTTTACCATTTTAGGGGGATGGCTGGTATGGAAAAGAGGCTTTGAAAGCAAATTCCTGATGGGAATGAGCCTCGCCATGGCAGGAGCGATCGCAATTGGACTAGAAGACTGGCAAATCACCACTGGCAAAGTAGAGGGGGATATTGCTGCCATACTGGCTTCAATCACTTTTGCTGTCTATCTATTGATTCTCGAAAGACTCCAAACCAGGCTTAAAGCAACCACCATCTTGTTTTGGAGTTCTGCGATCGCTACCGTGTTTAGCCTACCTATCGCCCTACTGAGTGGAGATAACCTGTTTCCCTATTCCTGGCAGGGATGGAGTGCTATTCTTTGCTTTGCTTTAGTCTGTCAGATCTTGGGTCAATGGCTGCTGGTATATAGCCTCGATCACTTTTCCTCAGGATTTGTTGCTGTTTTTTTGTTATTAGAACCGGTCCTAGCAGCTATCGGTGCCTGGATACTCTTCTACGAACAATTGAGTCTTTTTAACTGGATTGCTTTTGGAGTTGTTTTGGGTGGCATCTATTTGGCACTATCTAGTGAATACAAATCACCTACTTAGTGAAGGTTCAACAGTGAAAATTGACAGAGAGTTAAGATAGCATAAATAAAACAAAAAAAATGTTTATTATGATCAACAACTTTCCACCAAATTACTATAATATTTTACTCGGAAATTAACTGTCACGAGTACTCAAGCATGGTAGACAAAAAAAAGCTCCTGGAAGACACCATGACTTTATTACTGTCAGTAACCCCAGATACATCTTTGGGTAAACTGTTAAACCTTTGTTTAGCAGCTAAGGCAGATCCGAGTATCAGCAAAAGTGCCCGTGAATTTGCTGTAGAACTTCTCGAAGATCCTAGCAACATTTACTCTTGGACCATGGATGTCATTGGGAGCGATGCCAACTATACCGATGCAGAGTGGGAAGCTTTGAACGATATGAAACTGGATGATACTGAAGCCTTTGTAGCAGACTTCCAGTCGGAGTTGGAAAGTCTGGACTTGGATTGAGATCACAGGGTATCGACGCAGGGTGAAGGGTTAAGAATTTAGGTGGGGAGAGGTCTAATCATCAATAATAATGTTGACTATAAACATATTATCAACACTCAACCTTGGCTTTTCGGCCACGCTACCGAAACAACCTACCCTTCACCGAAGGCCAAAGGCGAAAAACCTTCAACCTTCAACCTTCAACCTTCAACCTTCAACCTTCAACCTTCAACCTTCAACCTACACCCTTCACCATTACTTTACCCTAACAATCATCCCTTCTTTGACTATAAACGCGCGATCAAACACTTCTTTGACTTCCACTGCTAGGTTGTCGAGAAAATCATCACAGTGATTGGGTTCGTGGTGGAAGATAGCCAGTTTCTTAACACCAGCAGCTTCTGCGAGCTTCACCCCTTCCTGCCAGGTGGAATGTCCCCAACTTACTTTGGGAGATTTGGGGTTGTGGTATTCTTCATCGGTATACATAGCATCGTAGATTAACATATCAGCATCACGGGCTAGATACACCACATTTTGATCAAGGCGGTCGGGAAAATGTTCTGTATCGGTGCAGTAGCACACGGAATGCCCTTGCCAGGTTACGCGATAGCCAATAGCACCATTAGGATGATTTAAAGGAGCAGTTTCTATGGTAATATCTTTTATGGTGATAGTGTTATGACCTGCTTCTAAGTCATAGAACTTCAAATCTGCCTTGACTTTGTTAGTAGGAACTGGAGCATTCAAGTGTAAGACCCGCTCCTTGAAGTGTTTCTCCATGCACTCCCCGGGGGGAGCTGCGCCATAAATATGTAAAATGTTCCCTTCCACAAAGACTGGAATGAAAAATGGCACGCCTTGAATATGATCCCAGTGGTAGTGAGTAAAAAACCAATAAGCTTCAATGGGTAACTGCTGCTTAAGGCTTTTTCCCAGCAACCGCAAGCCAGTACCACCATCGAAAATCAGGCGTAACCCAGCCACTTGCATCTCTACACAAGACGTATTGCCGCCATATTGAATTGTGTCCTGTCCAGGGCTAGGTATACTGCCTCGGACTCCCCAAAATTTAACCGAAAACTCGGAGGAAGTGCTTATCTTCATTGGTAAGTTAATGCTTCAAAGTACCGCACTGACCCTGATGACGCAACAGGTGATCGCACAATACCAAAGCAACCATTGCTTCTACCATAGGTACGGCCCTGGGTAAAACACAAGGGTCGTGACGTCCTTTAGCAGCTAGAATGGTTTCTTCACCAGTAGTGGTGACAGTACGTTGTTCTTTGCGGATGGTAGCAGTGGGTTTAAACGCTACTCTAATAATAATAGTCTCGCCATTACTAATGCCACCTTGAATGCCACCGGAGCGATTTGTAACAGTGCGCACTGCACCGGTTTCGTCTGTGTAAAATTCATCATTATGCTCACTGCCGGTAAGTAGAGTGCCCCCAAAGCCAGAGCCAATCTCGAAACCTTTACTAGCTGGTAGGGACATCACCCCTTTGGCTAAATCCGCTTCTAGCTTATCAAAGACTGGCTCTCCCAAGCCTTTGGGTATATGGCGAGCCACACATTCTACTACACCCCCAACGGAATCACCGCTACGTCCAGTTTCTTCAATCAGTTCAATCATCCGTTCAGCACATTCTGAATCAGGGCAACGAACAATATTACTTTCTACCTGGTCTTGAGTAACGGTGTTGGAGTCTACGATACCTTCTAAGGTTTTGATACGCTTGACGTAGCCAATGATTTCTACACCAGCAGCTTGCTGGAGAATTTTTTTTGCGATCGCACCCGCTGCCACTCGCCCGATAGTTTCCCGGGCTGAAGAACGTCCTCCTCCCTGCCAGTTCCGAATGCCATACTTAGCATCATAGGTAGCATCAGCATGGGAAGGCCGATAGGTCTTTTGCATCTCGCTATAGTCTTGGGGCCTAGTGTCTTTATTGCGCACCATAATCATAATTGGTGTGCCCAGGGTTTTGCCCTCAAATAGTCCCGAAACAATTTCACAGGTATCAGTTTCTTTACGAGGAGTAGTAATCTTACTCTGACCTGGACGCCTGCGGTCTAGTTCTACCTGAATTTCTGCCGCAGAAATTTCCAATCGCGGTGGACAGCCATCAATGACTACCCCAACCCCACCCCCGTGGGATTCTCCAAATGTAGTGATTCGAAACAGATGTCCAAAGGTATTGCCCATAGTTAGTGCTCTATTAGTCCTCTAATGGTAGTACTTACTTAAGCTATCAGCTATCAGCTATCAGCTTATGCACAGGCTACTTGAGGTGCTTATGGCTTAGGTCCGATGCGTCGAAGACTGTGCCACCCTACTTTAGGTGTTTTTAAATAAACTCTAGCAAGTCTTATACCCATGAGGTACAAATATCTGGGTTTTAGGGACTTCGGAGCAGGGAGCAGGGAGCAGGGAGCAGGGAGCAGGGAGCAATTAATTTAGAAGTGGGAAGAGGTAAAAAATAATGTGTACCTCATAGCTATGATAAACGCTATCAGCTGACCACTGACCACTGACCACTGACGGCTGAATGCTTATACACTTAATTATCTTATTACTTCGTAAAACCGGTTGGCAGCTTAAGTCCTGTTGGATTCCAACCTAATAATTTCCCTAATGATTTTACTAATAATTTTTCTAATCATTTCCGTGATTTTTTACTAATTATTAAGATTATTTAAGTAAATATTTGTTTTGATTTTAATCAGGTAAAATCTGTTATAGACTTTCCCAATAACAGGATTTTATTGGTTAAAATGCTTAGGGCTGTTGGTGCATGTTTAGAATTAAGGATAATTTGCCTAACCGGATGTTTTGCTTGGGGTTTTTATGCTCCAGTTTTAGCTGACATTACTCCCGATGGCAGCTTGGGAAATGAAGCCTCAAGGGTAACTCCTAATGTACAGGTCAAGGGGGCGCTGGCAGATTTAATTGAAGGGGGAGCAACTCGTGGGGAGAATTTGTTCCATAGTTTTGCGGAATTTAATGTAGGAGAACTACAACGGGTTTATTTTGCTAATTCCTCGGGAATTCAGAGGATATTAACACGAGTAACCGGCAGTAATCTATCGAATATTCTAGGTACTTTGGGAGTAGATGGTGCAGCAAATCTGTTTTTGCTCAATCCCAATGGTATTGTGTTTGGACACAAGGCCAGATTAGATGTAGCTGGTTCCTTTGTAGCGTCTACTGCCAATAGTTTGGTATTTGGTGATGGGCAGGAGTTTAGTGCCACATCACCAGAAGCCCCGCCACTGTTAACGATTAATATCACCCCAGGATTGCAGTATGGCAAATATGACCCGAGGACCAGAATTACAAATGCTGGGAATTTAGCCGTAGGACAAGATTTAACCCTAGCCGCTGGCAACTTGGATTTACAGGGTCAACTGAATGCTGGTAGGAATTTGACTCTGTTTGGAGAAGATACAGTCACGATTAGGGATAGTGTAGCGCAACCCTTTAGAGCGTACTCTGGTGGCTTACTGCTAATTCAGGGGAATCAGTCAATTGATATTGCTGCCCATAACCATACCGATAGTGGTTTATTTGCTGGTAGTGATTTATGGTTGCGTTCGCGTAGCGTGGCCATTCGCGCAGCGTGGCCCAAAGGCCAAGGCCAATCGCATAATCCGGTAACCGGGGATGCTCACTATACCGCTGGCGGAAATATCAGCATCGAACAGTTGGATGGGTTACCGGGAAATTTAGTCAGTACCCATGATCCCATTATTCTGACTAATGGGGATGTCAGTTTAGGAAACTATACCGGAGCGTCACTACATATTTTGGCAGGAGGGAGTGTCAGGCTTGGTGATGTTGAGATTAACTCTACCGATACAGCGGATAATGCCATTAGTCCTAATAACTCCAATCCGTTCTTGGCTAGTCTGGCTAATGTGACCTTGTCGGATCAAGCTCGAAGGTCTGTAGTGATTGATGGCAGTAACAAACCTACCCTAGATATCCGTGCTGGTATAGATTGGACATTACTGGGGGGTTTTCCAGGAAATACCGATAGTAGTAACTTAGGATCTAACCTTGGGACGGCTGCGACTAGTGCGGATATCGAAATTGGCAAGATCTCGATTAATGCTCCCAATGGACGGGTATTGTTAACGAATCAGTATCAACCTAACCCATCCTTAGTGAGTGAAACCCTTAAAATTAGTTCACTTCTAACTGGTGATGGCACCATAGCCAACGATAACGGTAAGGTAGATAAGACTAACCAGAGGTTTTCAGGAAATGCTGGTGAGGTGATTATTGATTATCGAGGCAGGATTGAAATAAGCGATTCGGCTTCGCCGACGCTACGCGAACGCATTGATGCCTCTTCCGCTTCTGGTAAAGCAGGGGATATTACTGTGGTTACAAACGATGAACTATCCCTTGACGGAAGTTTTATTATTAGCAACACCTTTGGCAAAGAAAAAGGTGGGGATATCAAGATCGATACTGGCTCCCTCTTTGCCACTGACGGTGCTCAGATCGAAACCAGTACCTTTGGTGAAGCTGATGCCGGTAAAGTGACCATTGTTGCTGATGACACAGTCACCTTTGAAGGAAATTCGGAAAATGGTGAGGCTACTGGCATTTTCAACAACATAGAACAAAACGCTATCGGTGATAGTGGTGGTATTTCGATTACCACGAGTGCATCCCGATTTTGTATTAAGCATAAATACTTAAGTTCGGTTTTGACCAATCACAGGTAAGCTTTAATTGGTTGACCTATGATCACAAGAGTGCTGCGTGCTGGATGCTGACAAACATGCCCAAATCAAAGCTCACGCCCAAGCAATTGCTGCTTTACGTGTGCGTAGAAACCGACCCTGAGCAGCTTCAAACGTTGTCCGGGATAGAAGAGGCGGTTCGTGGTCATATTCTTGAGCATGTCAGTCCAGAGATAGGAAATTTTTTATCCAAACCAGCAGCGGCACCCGTGCCGGACGAAAACGTACCCTCAAAAGCATCCTTGGGGAATTGAGTTTAAGCGAGAAACAAGCTCATGTGCTAAAGGTCAAACCCTACACAAGGTGGAGTCCGTATTTGGAGAAGTGCTGTCTGTTGCTGAGTGCCAACGCCTCCTACAACAATAGCGCTGAAGATATCAAGGTGTTGACAGGAATGTCGGTTTCCCACAGCACTCAGCAACGCCTGGTACATCGCCAAGACTTTGAGTTGCCCGACCTCGACCAGACTGTTGAAGAAATGAGTGTAGATGGCGGCAAAGTTCGGTTACGCACTGCCAAAGGTGAGCCTTGCCAGTGGCGTGATTACAAAGCGGTGAATTTGCATGAGCACAGTCTAGGTGCATTCTTTTGCGAGAACGTAAGTTTGGTCAGTTGGGTCAACCAACAGCCCCTAGGCACGCCACTGATCTGCTTGGGTGATGGTCATGACGGCATCTGGAATATCTTTGCGGAGATTGGAACTACTTCACAGCGATGTGAGATTCTAGACTGGTATCACTTAATAGAGAATCTGGGCAAGGTAGGTGGGTCACAGCAGCGCCTAGATGCAGTGGAAGCTTGTTTGTGGTTTGGGGATGTCGATGGCGCGATTGAACAGTTCAAAGACTGGCAACATGAACGTGTCAAGAACTTTATTATCTACCTCAACAAGCATCGGCACCGTATTGTTAACTACGGCTATTACCAAGCCGAAGGCATTTCCATAGGGTCAGGATCGATCGAATCGACGGTAAAACAGGTTGGTCGGCGCATCAAAATCTCAGGGGCTCAGTGGGAGGAAAGCAACGTCCCTCAAGTACTCAAGCATCGGTGCGCTTACCTTAACGGACAATTCTCAACTTGAGTCTTACAAAACATCCCATGTACTCGGTGGGAAGTGTGGGAAGTGTGGGAATTTTCGCTCGAATTTTTACCTAATTGCAAAAGTGAGATGCACCCGATTACCACAGGCTCTTTGTTTATGAATGATGCTTTCTTGGAGTCGAGGATCACAGGACAGGGAAATAGTGGTGGTGTAACAATTATTGCTGAGGATCAAGTTATCGTTGATAAGAACAGAGATTCGATTGTGACCCAAGCTGATCCTGACGCAATCGGCAACGCAGGAGATATATTGATTGATGCTGAATCAGTGACTGTCAGCAATGGTGCTAGATTCGTAGCTGACACAAAGGGAAAAGGAAATGCCGGTAATATAACTATAACAGCTCGCGATACAGTTACGATTGACGGGATAGCAAGTAATGAGATAATAGCCAGCGGTCTGCGGTCTCGAGTCGGTCCGAATAGAAATTCTAGTAACAAACCACAAGCTGAAGGTAAAGGTGGCGACATTACCATAGAGGCCAAGTCAGTTTTTGTGACCAATGGCGGTCAAATAAGTGCTGAAATATATGACATAGGAAATGGTGGCAACATATCAATTATTGCTGAGAATGAAGTTATCATTGATGGCACTGCTAAGAATAAAGTAAATGGAGAAGAGAAGAAATTTTCAACTATTATATTCACTCGAGTTAGACCTCAAGCAGTGGGCGACGGTGGCAAGGTATTGATTAAAGCTAGGTCAGTTTCGTTTACTAACGGTGGTAAGATAGTTTCCGAAACCAGTGGCAAGGGAAACGGGGGTGATGTGGAAATCATAGCTCGCGATCGCGTTTTATTTGACGGAATCAAGGAGCTGAGTGAAGGAAATAGTGGCATAGTTAGTGATATTAAATCCCAGGGGGAAGGCAATGGTGGCGATATCAGGATCACAGTTACAGAAGGTTCATTGGCCATTACTGAAGGTGGCAGGTTAGCAGCTGGTCCTCAAGGCAAGGGTAATGGTGGGGATGTGATCATTACAGTTCGTGATCAGGTTTCAATAGACGGAGTGGGCATTAATGACAAACCTAGTCGGATCTTGACTGGTGTGGATCCTAAGTCAAAAGAGGGCAACGGTGGTGACATTATAATTAACGGTAACTCCATTTCAGTGACTGATGGTGCGACGCTAGGTGCTAGCACGAACGGCAATGGCAGAGGTGGAGATATTATATTAACTACCAATACACTAACTGTTGATAATGGAGTCATTGCCAGCGCTGGAGAAGAGAAAGCTACTAGTCAAGCCGGTACAATCACAATTGATACTGATTCCCTGAAAGTTGAAGATGGAGGGAAAATAACCGTAACCAGTGACAACGGGGTAGCAGGAAATCTGGACATTAAAGCTAATTCCCTGCTGCTCAACTACGGAAGACTAGAAGCTAAAACTGCCGAGGGGCAATCAGGAGCGAATATCACACTAGACGTATCAGAATCAATCGTGATGCTTAACGAAAGCCTAATCTCCGCAGAGGCTTTAGATGAAGCTACAGGTGGCAACATTGATATTGATACCAACCTCTTAATTGCCTTTCCCTCAAGTGGTAATGGTAGCGATATCATTGCCAAAGCTGACCAGGGTCAAGGCGGTGAGATCACCATTAATGCCGAAGATGTCCGTCTGATTGAGGAGCGTAAAGCAATGGAGGGAAATCGCACTAATGATATCGATGCCAGTTCTCAGTCTGGTACACAAGGAATAGTGACCATTAACAGGGGCAATCCTGAACCCCCTCGGGGATTAGATCAACTACCGATCAATTTAACTGACCCATCATCACTGATTGTTGCTAGCTGTCCGAGAAGTGGAAAAATCTCAGTCGATGAACTTGGTGAATTTATTGTTACTGGACGCGGTGGCATTCCGGCTAGTCCCTTCGACCCGATTATTGGTCAAACCATCATTGCTGATTGGGTGACTCTTGATGATCAAACCCTTAGTGAAATTGATCACAATCTTGATAACAATCAGACCTTAGCGCCATCGACCGAAAAGAATTCTAAGCCAAAACGAATTGTGGAAGCTCAAGGCTGGATGACAGGTCCCGATGGTACGATCATTCTGACCTCTTTCCCTACCGATACCACTAGCCCACCCAAGCCTTGGTATCACTATTTGTCTTGTCGGGATTTAAATTAAGCTGTTTTTAGGGTAAGGTGATTACAGTGTAGAATCTGATCAGCCTAGTTTTCACACAGATGTGTCACGCAGTCAGCATCCGGCCTCCAATGGCAAATTTAATAATTTGGTCAACTTCAAGATTTTTGATCAATCAATATTAAGGAATAAGCAAGTGCACAAAATTAATTACAGATTAAAAAAAAACCTGACAATGTCAAGGTTACAGAGATTGCGAATAGGTAATTAATTCTGCGATCAGTGCTTAATGGGCTTTTGATTGAAAATATCCAAAAATTTAGTTACACAGAACAGCAAGATGAAAAATAACCGCAAAAATTAAACATCTATAGTTGACAAGGAGCAACAGGATTACGGCGAAAATCCAACTGCTGTTCGACAAACATCTCAATATCAAGCAGAATACATCCAAAGCTTTGTAGAAAAATGGGACGAGTTGATTAGCTGGGAAACCCGTGCCAAAAGTGAAGGTAGTTTTTTCATCGATATATTAAAACAACACGGTGTCAAAAAAGTCCTAGATGTAGCAACAGGAACTGGATTTCACTCCATTCGTCTGTTAAAAGCAGGATTTGAAGTGGTGAGTGCAGATGGGAGTCAGCAAATGCTCGCCAAAGCATTTGAAAATGGCCGTCGTCATGGTTTAATTCTGCGAACAGTGCAAGCGGATTGGCGGTGGTTAAATCGCGATATTCATAGTAAATTTGATGCTGTAATTTGTCTAGTAAATTCCTTTACTCATCTGTTTAGTGAGGGCGATCGCCGTAAAGCTTTGGCAGAATTCTATGCTGCACTTCGCTATGATGGCATTTTAATTCTAGATCAACGGAATTATGACAGCATTTTAGATCATGGCTTTTATTCAAAACATATTTACTACTATTGTGGTGAAGATGTTAAAGCCGAACCTGAATATTTGGATGAAGGTTTAGCTAGATTTAAATATGAATTCCCCGATCAATCGGTTTACCATCTTAATAGGTTTCCCCTGCGGAAGGATTACACCATAAATTTAATGCAAGAAGTAGGGTTTCAAGGAATTAAAACTTATGGGTATTTCCAAGAAAGCTATCATAATGATGAACAAGATTTCTTTGTTCATGTTGCCGAAAAAGAATACAAAAAGAAGGTGAAAGGACAAAACCAAGTGAACTATTCCACAACCGTTGATACCGCTCGAACTTATTACAACAGTGATAGTGCTGATCAATTCTATGCCACTGTTTGGGGCGGAGAAGATATTCATGTTGGTATCTATGAACGGGAAGATGAACCTGTTTTTGATGCCAGTCGCCGCACGGTTGAACGGGTCGCCTCATTACTGAACTTGAATGAAAATAGCTCCGTTCTCGATATTGGCTCGGGCTATGGTGGAGCAGCCCGTTATTTGGCTAAAACCTTCGGTTGTCATGTCACTTGTTTGAATGTAAGCAAAGTTCAGAATCAACGGAATTCTCAAATGAACCAAGAACAGGGACTTGGGTCTTTGATTGAAGTAATCGAGGGTAGTTTTGAAGACATTCCCTACGAGGATGAACAGTTTGATGTGGTGTGGTCTCAGGATGCAATTTTGCACAGTGGTAACCGGATTCAGTTGATTAAAGAGGTTCAGCGGGTGATGAAACCGGGAGGTGAATTCATCTTCACTGATCCCATGCAGAGTGATGACTGTCCCGAAGGATTGCTGCAACCGGTTTTAGACCGCATTCACCTCGACTCCCTTGGTTCTATTGAGTTCTATCGCAAGGCTGCTAAGGTTACAGGTTTAGAAGAAATCCAGGTGATTGATCTAACGGCGCAACTGGTGAACCATTATCGGCGAGTCCTAGAAACGGTAGATGCCAATTATCAGCAAGCCGTTGCCGATAGTGGCAAGGATTACATTGACGCCATGAAAGTAGGTCTTAATCATTGGATTGATGCTGGCAAGAACGGTTACCTCAGTTGGGGAATTCTGCATTTTCGCAAAAAGTAACTAACTTTTCAATAATCCCAATTTCTCCTGCAGAGCGTGACGCATAATATCCACTGGTGGAGTTTGTCCTAACCAAATTTTGAAAGCTGCTGCTCCCTGTTGCACCAGCATTTCCAATCCATCAATAGCGTACGCGCCCTGTTCCTTGGCTTGTCGTAAAAACTGAGTGGGATTAGGAGTATAAATCAAGTCATAAGCGATCGCATTTTCTGGCAACCTAGCCATGGTTACCTGATCCACAGGAGACTGCTCGACCTTGGGATACATTCCCACAGGAGTAGCATTAACTAACAAATTGGCTTGAGCCAGGAGTTCCGGTAGTTGTTGCCAAGGATGAGTATGAATAGTAATAGCAAGGTCAGAATTAATCCAGCTTTGCTTAAATTGACCTAACTTGTCCTGATTGCGGCCAAGCACATGAATCTCAGTACAACCGAGTTCGGCACAACCTACTACTACGGCTCGTGCTGCACCACCACACCCCAAAATGACTACAGTAGTTTGACTCCAATCCCGGTTATACCCTTGCAACGGGGTGATAAATCCTTCGATATCGGTATTCGTACCAATCCAACCGATATCGGTGCGATAAACAGTATTCACTGCTCCCACCCCTTGAGCCACTGTTGAAATTTCCGACAACAAGGGGATGATAGTCTGCTTGTGGGGAATGGTGATACTGAAGCCCACTAGACCAATCGCCTCAAAACCAGCGATCGCATTTTTCAAATCTGCTGATTTTACCGGTAAAGGTAGGTAGACATAATCGAGATCCAAAGATGCGATCGCTCGGTTATGCATCAGTGGTGATAAAGAATGTTCCACTGGATCACCAATCACACCCAGTAACTTTGTTGTTCCTGTTATTTGCACCATCACCCACGTTCTACGCACATAACTTTATAATTTTAAGCCTGAAATAGTTAATAATTGCGACCTTAATATTTCTTATTAACTATTTTTGATTAAGATTGCTGCCTTCGGTTGACAATTCGTTTACAATTCACCATCAACCGTCCACAATACTTACCCCAAGCATCACATTTGAATGAACTATCATTTTTCTGATGGTGGCTAAAATAGATCATATCGAGCCAATTCTAGTGCCAATTATAATACTAATTAACTAGGCAGCAACGGCATGAACCCAACTGGTATTCAAAAGAGTGGAGCCATGAATTCAATCATTTGTATGAAATGTGAGCAAATCAATCCCAGTCGGGCAAGTTTTTGCTCTCGTTGTGGTGCCTCTCTACTCCCTCCCAGTAGCAGTCTCTTAGACACTAATCTAGACAATAGTAATCTAGACAATAGTAATCTAGACAATAGTAATCTAGACAATAAATTAGAGACTGGAAGCCGATTACGCGATCGCTACATAATTCAGCGCACCTTAGGACAAGGGGGATTTGGCAAAACCTACCTCGCCAAAGACACTGGACGCTTTAATGAACTAGTAACCCTAAAAGAGCTGACTCCAAGAAACCAGGGCACCCAACCCATTGAAAAAGCCGAAGAACTATTTCAACGGGAAGCAACCATGCTGCACAAGCTTTCATCCCCCCAAATTCCGAGATTCTGGGAATTTTTTCGGGATGGCAAACGGTTGTTTCTCGTCCAAGACTACATTGAAGGAAAAACCTATCAAACCTTACTCGAAGAACGAGTAAGCAAAGGGGAACGGTTCAGCGAAACCGAAATTCTCCAACTGTTTCAGCAATTGCTCCCGGTCTTAAGCTACCTACACCAATTAGGCATAATTCACCGAGATATTGCTCCGGACAATATTATCCGTCGTGCTTCCGATGGACTACCAGTATTAATTGACTTGGGTGGTGTCAAACAAATTGCCCTAGAAGTCAATACCCCCGTAACCAGTGGGCAAAACTCCGCCATCTACGCTGGTGGGACTTGCTTAGGTAAAGTTGGCTATGCACCTGATGAACAGCTACGCTTAGGGATTGCTGCTCCCCATAGTGACCTGTATGCTTTGGGAGTAACAGCACTAGTACTAATGACTGGTAAACAGCCCCAGGAACTGGTTGACCCTTATACCCTTAGCTGGCGAACTGAAGAAGAAGTAACTTTATCTCCAGATTTTAATACTATCCTATCTCGTTTGCTGGCATCCCAACCCTCTGAGCGATTCCAATCTGCTGAACAGGTTCTAGACCTAATCCAAACCGATGATTCTGATGATTCTAAGGTTAGAGAAACAGAAATCAAGGGTACTGTGGCTGTAACTCCCCAGTCTAAATCCTACCCACCACCTACTCCCATCAATAATTCCGGTTGCAAGCAAGTGTTTGACGAATCTGTTCCAGTGCCAGCAGAGATTCAAGGCTGGAACTGGGGTGCCTTTTGTCTACCAGGTTTGTGGTGTGTCACCAATCAAGTTTGGATTGGACTGATTGCCTGGACCGATCTATCCTTAGTGACTGGATTTCTTGCTTGGCCAGTGATGGGGATTATTTTGGGCATCAAGGGCAATGAGTGGGCATGGAAAAGTCGCCGTTGGAAGAGTATCAAAACCTTTAAGCGCCATCAACGGGGTTGGGCAATCACATCCTTCGTCATTATTGGTATGATAGTTACCCTACTATTGTTGTTATTTTTAGTATTCTTTATTGGGATAACCTCCCTAGTGCCGTGGTGAATCACCGATTGCTCAACAGTAGCATCCGTGTGTTTATTGCGTTGCATGCTAGTTTCAGGTTAAACCCAGGGCATTGCTATTACTACCTACCATCACTATCTAAAGGAGAATAAAAATGACTAGCTTTCCTGCCTGGACTCAAATAATTGTCGCCATGTCAGAATCACAAGTTTTTTACACAGAAGAAGCAACAGGCTATGACAGCATCAGCTTGATTTTACCTGGAAAGCCCTTCGATCTAACCCTTTCCTTAGACACCTATGAAGACGCGATCGAGATAATTTTTGAAATTTATCCAGACCAAAATGCTTACCGATTAAATATGCGTAACAAGCAGGAAGGAGTAGACCTCCAACAGAAAAGTACTGAAGAAAATTTAGATTTAACTGGATTAGACGCACGGCAAATTGGAACCTACAGTGAATTTTGCCGACATTTAGAGGAATTGTATGGAGTAGCTCAAGAAGTAGGTTGGTGACACTCCCCGGTCATTAGACGCGGGGATTCTTGCTTCAACGAGCCAACTTGCTCAACCAGACCGGAGTCAGGAAAAGTAGAGGTCGATTCTCCGCAAGCGTTCGGATTTAAAATCCAAGTTCCTGTGTGCCCCACAGTACTCAAGGCTTTTTCCAGTATGTT
Organism: Moorena sp. SIO3I6; assembly: GCF_010672095.1. Lineage (NCBI taxonomy): Bacteria > Bacillati > Cyanobacteriota > Cyanophyceae > Coleofasciculales > Coleofasciculaceae > Moorena > Moorena sp. SIO3I6. The sequence continues at coordinate 35,477 of NZ_JAAHHU010000031.1, forward strand.
GATGGCAGCATTGTGATCACGGTCTAACTGACAGCCACACTTACAGGCGTGAGTCCTAGTTGATAGAGACTTTTTCACGACCTCGCCACACTCAGAGCAGTTTTGGCTTGTATAGGCTGGGTTGACTGCAACAGTTACCCGGCCAAACTTAGTTCCAAAATGCTCCATCCATTTCCTAAACTGATACCAACCTGCATCATTAATAGACTTGGCGAGACAGTGGTTTTTAACTAAATTCCTTACCCTTAAATCTTCGTAGGCCACCAAATCGTTAGATTGGATTACGCAACGCGCCAGTCTCTTGGCGTGTTCTTCACGTTGCCTACTTATTCTAAGGTGTTCTCTACCTAGTTTGTTAATGGCTTTTCGACGGTTAGCAGAGCCTTTCTTTTTTCGGGAAACCCGACGTTGATAAAACTTTAAACGCTTTTCACCCGTTCTATAAAACCGAGGGTTGGGTTGTGTATTGCCGTCGGAATCCGTATAGAAATCCTTCAGTCCTACATCCAGTCCTACGGTTTTTCCAGTTGGCTTTAATTTTTCGTTGACATCAACTGAAACACAGAACTGGAGGTAGTACCCGTCAGCTCGTCGAACTATCCGAACCCTTTTGATTTGTTTTTTGTCGAATCGCCACAAGTCCCAAGTACCTTTGAGCTTGAGCTTTCCAATTCCCTTCTTGTCACTAAACGTAATCGACTTTTTATCAGGGGAAAACTTCCAACCGGACTGTTTGTACTCAACTGAACGACAGTTCTTCTGGAACTTAGGAAAGCCTTTTTTTCCAGGTATTTTTTTCTTGCAATTGTCGTAGAAACGGACGATTGATGACCATGCCCTCTCCGCAGCAGCTTGACGGGCAGTAGAGTTCAGTTCATTAGCAAATGGGAATTCTCTAGCCAAGACCTTGCAGTATTTGCTAAGGTCATACTTTCCAGTTTGTTTGTTGTCCATCCATAGCCTTATGCAGCTATTGCGGATAAATCTAACCGTTCTAATAGCCTCATCTATGGCTTGGTATTGGTGCTTTTTGCCGTAGGCTTTGAACTCAATTATGATCATTGACCTAAGGTCAAGCTCCGCGAACGGATATCGACCTTTTTTGTTACTGTTTTATACTACCATACCCGGCTACAAAATTTTGATTATTCTCAGATATTCTCTTCACTGCGGCTAAAGCCACCATTTCGCTTTCATCCCGGAGACTAAACCTTATCAGAGGGTCGCCTTAATCAATAAGTTTTAATCCTTATCTGCATAGCCTGCCAACTATAAAGGATCCACTCTTCTTACGGTAACTTCTGACCCGGTCTAAAGACACGGGGCTTTCAGCATCGTTGATTCTTTGTAAGCTATCAGCTATTAGCTGATAGCTATTAGCTTTTGAATAAAGAGCTAAGCATTCGTTCTGTCAGAGTGTCAAAGCCTGTGCCACAAATAGAAGTCTGTGTCACAATAGAAGCCTGTTCCACAAAGCCTTTCGGTGTAGCGTAGCCATAGGCCAAGGACTTTTATCAATACTTTCACTTATCATTAATCTATCAATATTAAATTCTCCCGGGTTTATTTTAATCTGACCGCTGAACGCTGACTGCTGTTCGCGCACCGTGCGCGTAGCGCATATGCTTTGCTAACTAATTACCAGGTTTTACAGCTTGTCTTTTGATATTTTAAATGACATGATATACACTACCATGGGCAATTTAGCAAAGTCCATGGTTAAAACAACAACTGTCGATCGGATGAGCAAGACCTTATTCACTTACCGACCCAAAGAAATCCCACTCAGCCCTCAGCACTTAGCACTATTTTCAGCACTTAGAACTATTTTAAGATTAGCATCAGCCAGTTTGCTAACTATCAGCTTACTAGGTAGTGGTTGTGGAATGGCTAGCCATGAAGATCTAGATTCTGAACAGACCCATGCTCAGGTCCATGGTGATAAAACTGAAACCGGTAATCACCATAGTAAAGACATGGAGCATAATCACCATAATCACAAAGTCGGCAGCAGTAGTCACCATGGTGAAGATATGGGTCATCATCATGGCACAATGGAAATTCCTTCTGGTCAACCTGTTCCAGATGTTGACATAGTGGTGTATCCAGATCCGATGACAGGATGGAATTTGGAAATAAAGGTTTCTAACTTCCAATTTTCTGCCAAGAATGCTAGCAAAGCCCATCAACCAGGAGAAGGACATGCCCATCTATTCATCAATGGCAAAAAAATTACCAGGATTTACGGCAATTGGTATTATATTGGCAAGCTTGAACCTGGTAGAAATGAAATCACGGTTACCTTAAATTCCAACAACCATCAGGATTTAGTTCATAATGGTGAATTGATTTCAGATACTGAAATTATCGAGCTTACCTCAAATTAGGCTAACTATAGGGTGATGATTGATGGGGGAAGCTAACACATCACTGGAAACTTCGGATCAGTAGTAAACAGGGATATATCGCTTTTTAGTAGTGTTTTCTTTCACTACTGTTTCCGCCAATTCTTCTTCCCTTGTCTGAAGTTACGCCGCCCGCCCGAAGTAACTATATCTGAAGTTACTGATAACTGGAGGGATGTCTATTGTGTTATGGCTATGTGTTGTGGCTACGAGGATGACCCGGAGTCCACGCCTATCGTAAGCATCCCGTATTGCTGCTACCTTCCGGTCCTGACAAGGTTTGGGCGTTGCGATCGCGTCGATCCGAGCCACTTATTATAATAGCATCAATTTGGCAAAATGGGAAGGAAGATCTCAGTTTTGATCTATTTCGCGAATATCCCCACCCCGTAATAGCATGAAGAGCTTACACAGTGGGGCATACCGACTTTAACCATAAATTTCCCACTGCCGCGAGGGGTAACTTGAACAATCGGATATTGACCATAGTCAGTATCATAGTCAACGGTTTGGCCATTGTTATCATACAGACCTAGGTCAATATCGAGACAAGCATCATCACAAAAACTTACTAAGGTATAAGATTTACCAGCTTCTAGATCCAGGGTAAATGCATCGACTTGGTTCCGGGAAAGTCTATTTACTACCGGTCGATGAGTTGGCATATAATCGCGGTCTCTTAAATACTGTGCTGCTGCGATTAATTTATTTTCAACTTGCCCCTGACGAGGAGAGCTAGCCAAACCAGCAGTGGGGGTGAATAGTAAGCTACTAGCTAGGAGAGCTAGGCCATTCCGAACTATCTTAGTATTAATCATATATAATAGCAATAAGCGTTTGATTTAATGTTGACTTAAGAGTGATTTTTAGTTATTCCAATTCTCAGCAATGCCTGCAACCAATAAATCTTACCTTTTGGTAATTGATAATTGGAGTAGGATTACCGATGGCTCGAACAATCTTATGTTGCAGGCTTAAAAAGCCTTCTAGCATAACAATCTAGTAATCTTAGTGTCACTCATGGTTGATTAGTGCTTGTTGTGCCAATCCAAAATCACCAATAATGTAGAGGCGCACACACAGCATTTTCAAACGAGTAGCAGATTCTTGGGTAGTCAATAGGATTCACTATTAACAGTTATAGCAGTCGCCAGGGCAGGCGCGGACATGACAAAAGTCTCAAACCTAAGTAAGCGCAAGAGTTTGACTTCTGACTTCTGACTTCTGACTTCTGACTTCTGCTATATCACTAGAATCTTGATTACTGACTAGCTCCTCTAGGTGGCTTATGTTATGATTATCGGAGACTAATGTATGGGATAACGTATACTAATGTATAACTTATGTATGATTACCCTCAAGGATTATCAATCTGGCAGGTAATTAAAAATTAGCTATTAGCCATTCCAGAAGCTGATAGCTGATAGCACCTCAAGTAGCACCATCTGTAGCGCATTAGCTGATAGCTGAGGAATAAGTACTATTAAACTGACGATACTTACCAAAAAAAATACTCCGCTGGTGAGCGAAGTAAGTAAGTTTAAAGGAGCAATGATAAGCTTTGCTGAACTAAGGAATGATATGAATTAGACTTGGGTAGTTAGCAAATAGTGAATTACCAATTATCCATTACTATTATCTATTACCCATTACCCTAAATCATGCCATTAATCAGCAATGTCAAATCCTTAGGTACACAATATTAAAGCTTGGTGCCGCACTCAGGACAAAAATTGTTACTTGCTACATTCTTGGCACCACAGTTACTGCAATAGATTAGCTCCGTAGCATTCTTGAGTATTGGTTTTTCCGGTAAACCAATCATTTGGGCATTACTCTTACCAGGGGCTACCATTGGGTAACAATTCTCGTCTTTGGTTACATGAACATCTAACAACACAGGACCATCGTAGGCTAGCATTTGTGCGATCGCATCCTGTAGTTGATCCCGACTGGTAACTATCATGCCCTTAACCCCGTAAGCCTGAGCCAGTTGCACAAAATCCGGCATCCCGACTTCCATATTTGAAGAGGAATAACGCTGCCCATAGAACGCTTGTTGCCACTGGCGTACCATTCCCTGCCAACCGTTGTTAATAATCACGGTCTTAACATTGATGCCATATTGAGCCAGGGTACCCAGTTCCTGGATATTCATCTGAATACTGGCATCACCGGCAATACAAATCACTTGCTGATCTCGGAATGCTACCTGGACTCCCATGGCTGCTGGCATTCCATAGCCCATAGTGCCCAATCCCCCACTGGAAATCCACTGGCGCGGTCCATTATTAAGAAATTGCGCTGCCCACATCTGATGTTGACCGACATCCGTGGTGTAGTAAGCCTTTGGTGCTTGACGCCCTACCTCTACAATCACTTCTTGGGGAGATAGACTATCGGGGTATTGAGGTACCTGCAAGGGATATTCCTGACGCCAACGGTTAATCCGTGCTAGCCACTCCTGGGTTTGATTAGGTTCTGCTGAGATATTCATTTCCTGGTAACGGCGCAACATATCTTGCAAAACCCGGCGCACATCCCCTACTATTGGCACTTGGGGATAGCGGTTTTTACCGACCTCAGCGGGATCAATGTCGATGTGAATGACTTGAGCGTGAGAGGCAAACTGATCCAGTTTCCCGGTCACCCGGTCATCAAATCGCGCCCCTACAGCAATCAGTAAGTCACACTCACTAACAGCAAAGTTAGCATAGGCAGTGCCATGCATCCCCAGCATTTTTAGCGATAGGGGATGGGATTCGTCAAATGCTCCCTTGCCCATCAACGTGGTAGTTACCGGAATTTGGAAGATTTCTGCCAGTTGGCGCAGTTCATCATGGGCACCAGCAGCAATGGTTCCGCCACCAACGTAAAGCAGGGGTCGTCGTGCTTGCCGAATTAAATTTAGGGCTTGGTTAATTTGGCGGGGATTGCCCTTTAGTGTTGGACGATAGCCCACCAACTTGAGTTGATTAGCTTCCACCGGTACATAGTCACATTCCTCTAAACCCACGTCTTTGGGTACGTCAATCAGGACTGGCCCAGGACGTCCGGTGCTAGCGATATGGAAGGCTTCGGCAACAATCTGCGCCATATCAGCAGGGTTACGCACCACATAAGAGTGTTTGACAACCGGCAAGGTAATCCCAAAGATATCGGTTTCCTGGAAGGCATCAGAACCAATAGCAGCACGGGCGACTTGACCGGTTACACAAATTAGGGGAATTGAGTCCATGTGAGCAGTAGCTATACCGGTAACTAGGTTAGTGGCTCCCGGACCAGATGTAGCAAAACAGACACCGACTTTGCCAGTAGCACGGGCATAACCATCAGCAGCGTGGGATGCTCCTTGCTCGTGTCGGACTAGGATGTGCTGTATTTTACCAGCATCTTCCCAGTGGTATAGTTCGTCATATATAGGTAGAATTGCACCACCGGGATAGCCGAAGATATGGGTCACACCGTGACGGTGGAGACTATCGATTAGAGCAAATGCTCCTGTGCGGCGAGTGGGGGTAGTTGATGAGGCTGGGGTTGTTGAGATTACTTGGGATTGCACGCTTATCACCTCTAGTGGTAGATCGGTTCCTTAGGTGCGACCTGTGGCCAATTAAATTCGCCAAGGTCAAGAACACCTATGCTGTTAAGGGTGTTAGATTGCTGATAATAGCTGAGCAGAATTTTAGAATAACTGTTAATTTTACTACAGTACGGGTTTTGTATTTCAGTTTACTCTTAATATATGGAACTGTCCAGACAACTTGGCAGGATTTTTCCTTTGAGCACTCTGGGTCTATTTATCAGCTAGAAGCCTAAGATAAATAAATCAACTTTTTACTATATACGAGGGTTAACTATAAGTAGTTATGCTTTAGGAAAAATTTATAATTTATGGTATTATTTTTTTTTAGTGCTAAATAATTCCAACTGGCATCAAGTTTCAAATTTATATTTGAGGGAATTGGGAATCGGGAATCGGGAATAGTAATACTATTTGATTAGTATTTAAATACACTGAAAATTAATTTATATAAATTACAATATTTTTTTCACTGGTAATATATTTTAGGTTAAACTAGCTCAACTATGACATTTTAAACACTAAAAAAATAGGAGCGAAGCATTGGGATAACGCTAAACACTCCAAGCTAGATTTTATGTTCAAATGTTTCGCGATAATTAGGATAAAAAACCCTTTGATAATCCAGTCCTTGATTAGGGTAGGAAAGTTGCTCGACGCGCGACCTAAGGGTCGAAACAACCCTTAGGTAGACTAAAAAACTTAATCAGCAGTGACAGGTAATTGGGTTTTTCCAGACAGCAACGCTTTAGTTGTGGATTCTCCTGCTTGTCGCAATTGTCGTCCTAGCTGTAGGTTCAATAACGCTAGGGCTAGGGACTGACCAATGATGGCCAAGAAAACACTTCCATTAGCATAGGGCAAAATACCCCAATGAAATACCGAAAATAGCCATACAGCAGGAGTCTCATAGGTAGTCATCGACCCAATCGCAAACAGGATGGGTGGTAAGAGAATCAATCCTCCTACCGCTATTACTGCACCAGCGGCTCGCTTCTGTGTTTTCATCAACAGCATCAACTGAGCAACTGTGGCGTAAATCATGATCAGACTGCTATTGAGCAACAGTGTGAACAGGGCAGTTATCTTGTAATCATTGGCAGGCCAAAGTAATATCCACGTCAGTAACATCGCAGATGCGATCGCACAATTTATTGCCACTGCCACCACAGCCGGACTTTTGTCACCCCAGATTAAGTCAGCTATCAGCCCTCCTTTTTTGCGGAAAGTCCGATCCTGATGTCGGTAACGAGCCCAATCTTGTAAGGTTTGTCGATGGGGACTCAAGGCAGCAATCAGAGCTAAAAACAGCACCACGTTGAACAGCAGCAGCATCTCTGAATTCTCCTCCAAGCCATGGGTATAACCACGCCAGTTTTTGACTTGAGGGTTGAGGGCAAATCCTAAAATCGCTGCTTGCAAGCTAGCGGTCAGCCAGTAACTCTGTTGCTTGTTAATCACGGTAGCTTTAGGGTTATGGAAGCAACGATTTAGCCCTTGCCCAAGCCAGTAGGTCCCAACACTGTAGTTGAGGACAATAAAACCAGCCATAGTCCAGAAACTGGCACCGATCTGGATACCAAACCAGCGCAAATCTTGGAAACTACGCTCAACAGGATAAAAACTATTCGGATCAAAGGAATTAGAATCAATCAGGTACGGTAAGACAATGGTGGGATTAAACAAAGTCAGCCAGTCAGCTGGGTAATGGCTGACACCAGCGTTATCAATCACCATGGTCGTGATCCACAAGGAAGTGAGTACAGCTCCTGCACCTAACCAAGCTTGGAAACCTCCTAGAGATTTGCCAACTAAACCAAATAGTAGCGCCATACTATAGCAAAATAGGCAACTGGTACCAAGAACGATGTAAAATCCTATAAGCTCAATCAAAGGGATTTTACCGGCAATAGCTGCCCAAAAATGCAATGGTAAGGCGAAACCAATTGCTAGATAAAGCAATGCTGGTACCCCCAGTAGTTTGCCACCTAGGATGCTCCGGCTTGACTGAGGTGTCAGGCGCAGAAAGTTCAGGGTGCCACGACTTTCTTCTTTGGAGAGGTCACTGATTAGCATATAGGTGCCAACCACCAACAAACTGAATATCCCGATAAGACTCAGGCAGACAAATACATTTTGCCACCATAGAGGCCAGTTAATCTCAGCTCCCAAGCTATATGGTAGCTCAAGTCCCAAATCGATCAGCATCACCAACTGACCAATCAAGGATATTGCCACTGTAATCAGGACATTCCGCTGTTTGAAACGGCCTTTGAGTTCTCGAAACACCTGGGGATTCAATTCCCCAAGTTGGTTAACTAAATTATTAAGTGCCATATCGCTATTAGTCTCCTTTTACTCGCCATGTGATGAGGCAGCTATGATCGAGCTATGATGCTTGCTGATGACCTAATTTAAGGAAAATTGTTTCTAAGTCTTCTTGAGAGCACTGGAATTCTGTCAAGGGAATCCCAGCATTAACCAGCGATCGCAATAGCTGTGCACAATCCTCTTGACCTCCTGAAAAATGAATCCGCATCCGACCTGGTTCTGGTAATATCTCCCAGTCTTCTACAAGGGGATTATTTTTCAATTCCCCTTTAAGTACATCCAGCTGACCTAGGCTTGACAACAGAATTTGCTGGCGACCAAGACGCTGGTAAAACTCATCTAGGGGTGCGCTTTCTACCAAATACCCTAATTCCATGATGCCTACTGAACTACACAGTTGGGCTAAATCACTCAAGACATGGGAGGAAATCAGAATCGTCATCCCCGCTTCTTGGAGAACCTTAATAATTTCCCGAAACTTCATTCTAGCAATGGGGTCAAGACCAGAGACTGGCTCATCCAGCAGCAGTAAAATCGGTTCATGAATGATAGTGCGAGCCAGGCTCAGGCGCTGTTTCATCCCCCGGGAGAGGGTAGAAATCAAACTATTACGCTTGTTGGTCAATTCAATCAGTTCCAGAACATCGTATAAGCGTTGTCGGCGTTTTGAGCCTCGTAATTTATATAGACGTGCGAAGTAGTCTAGGTAGTCCCAAACCGTCAAATCTTCATAGAGGGGAAAATCATCAGGTAGATAGCCTAAACGCTGTTTTAGCCTAGGATTGCTTTGATCTCTTAGCAAACGCTGACCATTGATGTAAATCTCACCAGTGGTAGGTTCTTCCGCTGCAGCTAACATCCGGATCAGGGTGGTTTTCCCAGCACCATTCGGTCCAATTAAGCCGTAAACTTCGCCGCTTTCCACTTGCAAATCTACCTCATGCACAGCCACATGGCGGTCGAATTGCTTCGTTAGTCCACGGGTATCAATAGCCAGTTCTTTTACCATCAGAGTCTGGTTTTACCTGTTTAAATTGCCTAAGAGTAAGGTCTTTCTAAGCCAATAAAGGACAAGACCAAAGCCTCCTCTTGGTGGGCGTTACCTAGCGCTTTCAAAAAGGGCGGGGTCGCACCACAAAGGGAAATTCATAGTTTCGCTTAACCCATTAAGAATTAAATTCGCTACGGGTCGCACCTGATGTTGGTTTTTTCTCCAGCCTAGCGCTTTCTTGTTGATCTATGGGTTGACCTAGGGCGGTTGAGCTTGGGTAGAATTATTTTAATTATTGATTTTTATCAGTTATCGCTAGCTTAGGGATTCGTTCCGGACTGTTACCTTGTTGCGAGGTCTGAGTCTATCAGTTACATCGGTGACATCCCTTAACCTATCCCTTGCCAGCTCTGCTGAACAAAAAATTACCCTGAGATACCGGCCAGATGCTATAGTATCGAACGCTATAACTTATACCCACGACACCTCATACTTGAGCATCGACCAAACTAACTATGACTTATTCCTACCGCATTACCCTGCTACCTGGTGACGGGATTGGCCCAGAAATCATGGCAGTAGCTGTAGATGTGTTGAACGTTGTTGGCAAGCGATTCGATATTAATTTTAAATTTACTGAAGCCCTAATTGGTGGCGTAGCTATTGATGCTACTAATGAACCCTTACCTACTGATACGCTAGAACTATGTCGCAATAGTGATGCAGTTTTACTCGCTGCCATTGGGGGTTACAAGTGGGATAATCTGCCGCGCCACCAACGACCAGAAACCGGATTGTTGGGATTAAGAGCAGGGTTAGGGTTGTTTGCGAATCTGCGACCAGCGACAATATTCCCCCAACTGATTGATGCCTCGACCTTGAAACGAAACGTGGTTGAAGGGGTAGATATTATGGTGGTTAGAGAACTGACTGGTGGCATCTACTTTGGACAACCTAAAGGGATTTTTTCTCAGGAAACTGGCGAGAAACGGGGAGTCAATACTATGGCTTACACCGAAGCCGAAATTGACCGCATTGCTAGAGTAGGGTTTGAAACGGCTAAAAAACGCGGTGGTAAACTTTGTTCAGTGGATAAAGCTAATGTGTTGGATGTCTCCCAGTTGTGGCGCGATCGCATTACAACCCTAGCAGCGGAATATCCGGATGTGGAACTGTCTCACCTATACGTGGATAATGCTGCTATGCAATTGGTCAGAGCTCCGAAACAATTTGATACCATTGTTACCGGTAATATGTTTGGGGATATTTTATCCGATGCTGCTGCTATGCTTACCGGTAGTATTGGCATGTTACCCTCTGCTAGTTTAAGCGAATCTAACCCTGGAGTCTTTGAACCGGTTCATGGCTCGGCTCCAGATATTGCAGGTCAAGATAAAGCGAATCCCCTAGCTATGGTACTCAGTGCTGCGATGATGTTACGTTATGGCTTAGACCAGCCGGAAGCAGCAGATTGCATTGAACAAGCAGTTGTCAAGGTTTTAGATAAAGGCGATCGCACAGGAGATATCATCTCAGAAGGCATGAATCTCTTAGGTTGTCGTGCTATGGGAGATTCCCTAATTGAGTGCTTAGAGCAATCTTGATGTTATCCCTTGATATTATCAATTGATTTTATCGTGTAAACCTGCGGTTACTTATAATAACTCAGGAAAATCTCTTGGTTTCACCTGGTTAATCAGTGCCCTCTTGTCGAAATACCCCCTTGCCGTGAGGGCGTGATTGCATTAAAGTCAAACTGAAATAATAGGGTAAAAAGTGTGGTGTATACATCACAGCAAAGACAAGAAAACTACCAAACTCGGATTGAGCTACCGAAGCTGATAGACCCTACGGTTTTGAGAGCAGCTAAGCATATCTACCGGGTTTACTACGAAGTTCATCCATACCAAGATGAACAGCCATCTGGTGTAGCCATTGACAGATATACCCTCAGAGGAAAGTTAATCTTTAGTCAGAGACCTATCCTTCTACCAACTGAATGCTTTGTGCCTTTGAGTCAACTAGAAGGAGACTTTTATTAATAAATATTAAGGAAATCGGTCATTGGTCTTACTTCTATGGTATAGAGCAATAGCAATTAGGAAGTGACACAGGATATGGTGGGAGTATCCGCTGCCTTGACAACGTTAATAGCTTTCGCAATAGTTTTCGCTATCGGTGCATCTATTGGCAGTTTTCTCAATGTAGTCGTTTACAGACTACCTGCTGGTTTATCCATCCTTTGGCCCCCCTCCCGCTGTCCCCATTGTCTACATAAGCTGGGAAAGCGAGAGAATGTTCCAGTAATGGGCTGGCTGTGCTTAAAAGGACGTTGCCGTCACTGTAATACCAAGATTTCCAGCCGCTATCCCCTAGTAGAGGCCATAACCGGTTTACTGTTTTTACTAGTTTTCTGGATGTATGGTTGGGGTTGGCAAACCCTAGGGTATTGGGCGTTTTTGAGCTGGTTGTTGACTCTGGCTCTGATTGATATCGATACTATGACCCTACCGAATGCCCTAACTCAGTCTGGATTAGTGGCTGGTTTAGTATTTCAAGGAACTACTGGTTTTTTGCAGGGGTCTCAACCCATAGCAATAATTCCTCAATTAATGACTGGGGTGGTAGGTGCAGTCTTAGGGATTTGGTTGTTTGACCTGATTGCCTTTGGGGGTTCGATTGCCTTTGGTCAATCTGCTATGGGGGGAGGAGATGCTAAACTAGCGGCGATGATGGGAGCTTGGTTAGGGTGGAAGTATTTGCTCTTGGCTAGTTTCATCGCTTGTGGTGTAGGGGCGTTTGCTGGTGGCGCAGCCATTGCCCTGGGTTGGATGAATCGCAAACAGCCAATGCCATTTGGTCCTTTTCTAGCCTTGGGAGCAGGATTGACCCTACTTTGGGGTAAATTAATAGTGTCCACTTACCTAGAACTATTTTTCCCATTTAGCTAAACATTATCGGTTGAAGAATGCTCCATCTAGGTTTTAGGTTTTAGGGAGTAGGGAGTAGGGAGTAGGGAAGTCAGAAAAGGGATCCCCCCTAACCCCCCTTAATAAGGGGGGAACGGAAGTGGGAAAAAATCCTTTGTACCTCATTGCTATGAGAAACACTATATAACAGTAAACCTATAACAGTAAACCTATAACAGTAAACCTATAACAGTTAATTGACTATCTTAATCTTAACTATAACTAACTATCAATTATAAAGCATAACCTACAAATATAAATAGAACTATATAGCGTTACTTATAATTATTATGAGGTAAATTATATGAGGTAAATTAAATTTTAATCAACGCCACTCCCGACTCCTGACTCCCTAAAACCTAAGACGAAAGTCCCTCACCCACTTGATAAATGCTATATAGATAGATGAAATTGAACGGCTCTGAAAAATCTTTGGAATCCTATTGGTATAGCAATCCGTGTAGGAATTCTGATAATTATTGATCCGAAGTTCCCAGATCCGCTGTTCCCTGTTCCCTTTGCTATATTAGCCTGTGTCTTGGATAACAATCAGAACTACCAATCTTCGCTGGGAAGCCGAGCTGATGCAGCAGGTGCTAGCCGCTCATGATATTCCAAGTCGGATTATTGATATTGGGATCATGTCTTATTTAGGTGCAGGTAGTCCTGCGGCTTTACAAGTTCGCTCACCAGATCAATGGACAGCCTTACTCTTGTTGAGTTCCCCAGAAGAAGAGCAGGCAGGACAATCATAAAAATCAGACTATAGCTAAAAAAATTTAGATAGTACGTTAACTTAATAATTTTTATGTCTCTATTCGATTGGTTTGCAAATAGACGAAAAATTGAACCAACCCCTAAACAACCTCAAGAACGGGAGATTGCTGATGGGCTATGGAAAAAGTGTGAAGCTTGCGGAGTTCTATCCTACGCCAGAGACCTGCAAGCTAATCAAATGGTTTGCAGTGAATGTGGCCATCACATGCGAGTCCCTAGTGACGAGCGGATCCGCCAGCTGATTGACCATCAGACCTGGATATCACTGGATGAACACCTACATCCGACGGATCCCCTGAAGTTTTGCGATCGCAAATCCTATAGTGATCGTTTGCGAGACAGCCAAGAAAAAACTAAGCTCACAGATGCCGTACAAACTGGCACCGGTCAACTAGAGAATTTGCCCATTGCTTTGGGAGTAATGGACTTCCGGTTCATGGGCGGTAGTATGGGTTCGGTAGTTGGGGAAAAACTGACTCGTTTGATAGAAGAAGCAACCAAGCGACAGCTACCGGTTGTAATTGTTTGTGCATCTGGTGGAGCCAGAATGCAGGAAGGGATGTTAAGCCTGATGCAAATGGCCAAAATCTCTGGTGCCTTGGAACGCCATCGTCAAGCCAGACTACTCTACATTCCAGTTCTTACTCATCCTACCACCGGTGGGGTGACTGCCAGTTTTGCCATGTTAGGGGATATTATCATAGCGGAACCGAAGGCATTAATTGGATTTGCTGGACGACGAGTGATTGAGCAGACCCTCAGAGAAAAGCTACCGGATAATTTCCAGACCTCTGAATATCTGCTAGACCACGGCTTCGTTGATGCCATTGTACCTCGCACCCAGTTGAAAAAAACCCTAGCCCAGCTGATTCGCCTCCATCAACCCCAGGCTACTATACCGGTAGCGGTTTCCCTGCCAAAAGCAGTAGGGATTAGGGAGCAGGGAGTAGGGAGTAGGGAGTAGGGATTAGGGAGTGTGGGGAGGGTGGGAAGTGTGGGACCCACCCCTAACCCCTCCCAGGAGGGGAAGTGTGGGGAGATGGGGAGATGGGGAGATGGGGAGATGGGAAGCGACTGGCTTGGTTTCTACGGGGCTGACAAGGTGCTCCCGATAGATTACAAAACCGAATGCTGCTTTCTGATAACACCACGAAATAATCCTTTGGTTTCATCATCTTCTCTATTGCTAGCATGCCTATTGCCTTCCCCTCCTGGGAGGGGTTAGGGGTGGGTTCCTCTTGCCTTCCCCTCCTGGGAGGGGTTAGGGGTGGGTTCCTCTTGCCTCTTGCCTTTTTCCCCCAAACCTCCCACACTTCCCAGACTCCCCCCTCTCCCCACACTCTTACCCCTGTTCCTTAGTTATTATCAGGTTTAATTATTATGGGCTTTGCAGACCTATCAATTGTGGAAATTGCTGCCGAGTATGACCTTCGGGTAGAAGAGGTATTCGATCTATGCCAGCAGTTGGGCATTGCTTACAAAAATCAAGACACCCATCTGCCTCTAGAAGATGCCAAGGCTGTTATATTAAAGATTTTGTCTCAAACAAAGGGTAATGGCTAATTGGTAATCGGTAATACCTGAGTTCGATAGCCGTGATTGGTTGACTCAGATCCCCCTCAGCGAGAGAATGTGCAGGGAATCAGTTAATGCTGTTTTGAAAAACTAATCCCATATGAGCCACATTTTTAGTTTAGAGGAGAATCAAAAATGAAGCGATTTATCTTGCTGATCACGGCAACCCTATTCTTTGCCTTTCAAATTGCAGTGGGCAGTTCAGCAGCCCTTGACCTGTCTAAAGAGCTCCGCACCGTACCTTCCAATGAAGCAGGTGACACGGTGGTGATGAGTAACAAAGAGATTGTTAAAGGCTTACGCCTGTTTAACACTGTATGTTCTCAATGTCACAAAGGGGGTTACACTAAAACTGACCCTAACGTTACTCTTGGTGCTGAGGACTTAGAATTGGCAACACCACCCCGTGATAACCTGGATGGTATCATAGACTATATGAACAATCCTACCACCTACGACGGGGAAACAGAGATTTATGAATTTCATCCAAGCACTAAGAGTGCTGATCTTTTTGTCTATATGAGGAACGTCTCCCAAGATGACCTCCGTAATATGGCTGGTTATATTCTCTATGAGATCAACCAGAGACCTGATACGTGGGGTTGTGGTAAAGTCTGTAACTAATTGTTGTTTGTACAGAGGTTAGAAAGCACGAAGCGAAAGGCTTTATGCTTATTTAAGCAGCAAGGGCAGAGGCTTCTTCTTTTGGCAGTTAGGGGTTAGGGGTTAGGAGTTAGGGGTTAACCAAAATCAATAACCCTAGCTTCTTTAACTAGACCTGATTCGCTAATAGAAGAAGCCGCTGCCCTGTTGCTCAATCAGTACATATCACTTTAAATACTCAATGCTCCGTAGATTATTAGACTTCTTTGAGAAGTTGGGAACAGTGGACAACAATTCACGGGAAAAGTATCAAAAAACTAGTTTGGCAAGAGGTCTATTCGTATCAATCCGTTATTTGCTGCTAGTTGTTCTGGTGTTCTTCCTAGAGACATGCACGGTTAGTTCACCAGCCCAGGTTCCAGTTAACGACTACGTCAGGCGCTACCTAGACGTAGCAGAACCTGTAGCGATTGCTGTAGATGTCAAGGGAGAGACTAAGCAGTTTGACGGCGAAGACTTGTCTGTTGGTCAAAACTTATTTTCCGAAAATTGCCAGAGGTGTCATGTGGGAGGAGCTAATCTCATTGATCCCACTGTGTCTCTATCTCTGGAGAGGCTAGCTAAGGCAACACCACCTCGGGATAATCTCAATGGTTTCATTGCTTTTATGAGGCAACCGATGACCTATGATGGTACCGAGGAAAGCTTCTCGTGCCGCGAAGTCGAAGAGAGTTGGATACCACAGGAGGAAATCGAGAAAATAGCGGCATTTGTGATCAGAGCCGCACAGAAAGGACCAGGATGGGGCACTGAGGATTTATTTTAAGTTAGGAAATAGGGAATAGGGAATAGGGAATAGGGAATAGGGAACAGGGAATCGGGAATCGGGAATCGGGAATCGGGAATCGGGAACAGGGAACAGCGAATAGGGAACAGCGAATGGTAAATAGGAAGAAACAGAGATAAAAATTACTACACTAATTGCTGATTTAACTCCCCATCTCCCCATCTCCCCATCTCCCCATCTCCCCATCTCCCCATCTCCCCATCTCCCCATCTCCCCATCTCCCCACACCTCCCGCGCCCCCGCCCCACCCTCCCGACTCCCGACTCCCTAAAACTTAGTTAATAATCACCTGCTCGAATTTCTTCATTAGCTGCTTCTTGGGCTTTCTTCATAGCACTTTCTAAGGATTGATCACCCAGTAAGGTACTCAGAAATTGATTATCGAAATGGGTTTGAATGGTTGGCAAGGTTTCCCCAGCCTGCCAAATGGTTGCATAGGCGGCTCCTTTAATAAAAGGAGCATAGAGGGGATCTTTTTTATAGCCTAGTTCCGATAACACAGAGACCCGAGAAGGTAGTACTAGTCCGGCTTTTCCCCAAGCTTTCATTCCTTCTTTGCCGGTAAGATAGGAAATGAGTTCCCAAGCTGCTTCTTTATGTTTAGCTTGTTTATTCATCACATAAGCAACGGTATAAGCCATTGTTCCTTTTTTACTACCTAAGGAGGGAACTTCAGCAGTGGCAAATTTAATTTTAGGAAATGTATCTTTGAGATAAGGAATAGCCCAGCTACCTTCCATTACCATTGCGGTTTTACCTTGACCAAACATTTCGCTACCAGAACTAGCCCCAACGTCTGAGGGTAAGGCAGCATACTGGTAGTTTCGGTATAGGTCAATGACAGTTTTAAGACTTTTAAAACTTTCAGGAGTGGCAAAGGTAGCGTAGCCGTTTTTGTCAACTAAGTTAGCTCCAAAGGCTTTAATTAAAAAATAGAGACGAGCCAGTTCCTGATTAATTCCCAAACCATAGCGTTCATTCCTACCATCGCGATTCTTATCAAAGGTTAGTTTTTGGGAATAATCCCGTAATTCTTCCCAAGTTTGGGGTGGTTGAGTTAAATTAGCTTGTTTGAATAATTGCTTATTGTAAAAAAGGGCAAGGGTGGAAAAATCTTTAGGCAATCCGTAGATTATTCCATTATATTGGAATGCTTTAAACAGAGAGGGTTCAAAGTCACCTACCTCAAAATTATCAGTGCGCTTAATGTAGTCATCCAAAGGCTCCAAAACATCATGACTCATTAGTAATGGGGCTTCATAGGCATCTAAATAAAAGACATCTGGAGCTGCATCACCAATTAATCGGGTTTTGATTACATCCATGTACTGACCAGTGATGACTTCAAGCTTAACCTTTACCTTGGGATGTTTAGCTTCAAATTCCTTTAGTACCTTCTCTAGTAATTGTTTTTCAGTAGGGCTGCTTTGCCAACCACCGAGAGTAACGGTGGTTACTCCATCTAGGTTACTGCTTTGACAGGCTATAATGCAGAGAATTATCAGCGGTAAGATTACCCATTTTGACAGGATTTTATTCATTTGTTGAGGGTTGACGGGTAAATTTAAATTAATTTAACCTACTCATTCTACTAGAGGGCAATACCAATTATGATCAGAGTGTCTAACCAATTCAGAAATCCTAAAACACTGATTAAGGTAACTGGTTGGCTACTGTTACTACTGACTGGGCAAACAGTTATGGGGGACCTTACGCCAGCTAGTGCCCAAACTTCACCAGAACCGAGATTTTTTGGGGAACCTCTACCAACTATGAGGCCATCTTCTCTACCATCGGTTAATACTTCCCCTTTAATTTTGCCAACCGCCTCACCCAATCGGCCAAGCAATACACCAAATACACCATTACCACCTGAGTTAAACGTCAACGACACTAATAGATCAATAACTAATCCATCAAGAACTAATAGATCAATACCCATCGCTAATCTCTATCGGGTTGATGTGGTGGGTGATAGTGATTGGTTGTTATCCCAAGTACAAGCAATTGAAGCACAAGCGTTTGTGCGCGAGGGAGAGGGGGTGATTCAAGCAGGTACATTTATGGATCGCTACAATGCTCAGTCTCGTCTCCAGGCTTTGGAAGCTTTGGGAATTCCAGCCCGCATCACAACAATTGCACAACAAGTATTTGATAATGGTGCTACAAATATGAGCAACATAGCAACTTTCTCATCTGATGGCTCAATCACCTATGGCTCCCGTTTGGTGTATCCAGAAACAGGATTAGATTTGGCGAACCGTGGTGCTGTCAGTTCTGGTTCTAATCCAGGGGATTCAGGAGAATCCAGGGGTAGGAGCTATTTTGTGGCTATTCCTGGAAATGCTCAGAGGTTACCAGAGATGGTCACGGAATTGGTTAAAATTGGGATTGCCCAGGATTTAGTCAGCCAACGAGATGCCCCAAGAGGTAAACATGTTGCTGTTGGTCCGTTTAAAAAGCGGGGTGATGCAGAACGTTGGAGTAATCGTTTGCGCTCTGCTGGTTGGGATGCACGGGTGTATTTTGGTCGGTAGGAGCTCAGGGTTGAAGGTTAGTGGGTTGAAGGTTGAAGGTTAGTGGGTTGAAGGTGAGTTGCTTGAAGGTGAGTTGCTTGAAGGTGAGTTGCTTGAAGGTTGAAGGGTTAAGGTGACGCGGTTGAAGGGTTAAGGTGAAAAAATTAACAGTTAAGTAGCTGGACAAGAATAAATCTCGCTGTATTGACTTGTGTAAAATTCCTAAAAGTACCTCTCTGTTTTCCCTGTTCCCTGTTCCCTGTTCCCTGTTCCCTATTTCAAGAGTTAATTTTACTTTTGTCGGACACTTAATAATTAAGAATTGATGGAGTCTCAGAATCGGCGAGAAGTAATTGAGCAAGTGGTGGTAACTGCTGAGCAGATGCGTGAGATTGAAGGGCGCATCTTTGAGGCGGGGATGCCTGTAGCAGCTTTGATGGAAAAGGTGGCAGGATTGATTACTCGCTCTATTCAAAGTCTTTATCCCTGTGCTGAGAAGAGGCGAGTGGGTGTGTTAGTTGGTCCTGGTCATAATGGGGGTGATGGGTTAGTTGTTGCTCGTGAACTTCATTTACAGGGGTATGAGATCCACATTTACCGTCCTTTGTCGAAACTGAAGGAATTGACTGACTACCATGCTCGGTATGCGCTTAGCTTGGGGATTCCTTTTTATGACGAGATTGAACCGCTGTATGAGTGTGACCTGATTATTGATGGTTTGTTCGGATTTGGACTGACGCGATCGCTTTCTGGTAGTATCGCTGAGGCGGTTGAGCTGTTGAATCAATGGTCACAACCGGTGGTGAGTATTGATTTACCTTCGGGATTACATACTGATACTGGGGAAGTTTTGGGCATCGCGGTTCGGGCTACCCGGACATTGTGCTTAGGGTTGTGGAAGTTGGGGTTTCTCCAAGACCAAGGGTTGGATTATATTGGTGAAGCTGAGTTAATTGATTTTGGTATTCCCCTCAAGGATATTTGGTCAATTTTAGGTGAACCACCAGATTTGCTCAGAGTGACAAAAACTGTTGCGAAACATTTTTTACCCTTACCTCGCCCTAAGGTAACTCATAAGTACCAACAGGGTCATCTGTTGCTGATTTGTGGCTCTAGACAGTATTCAGGGGCAGCAATTCTGGCGGGATTAGGGGCTCGTGCTAGTGGGGTGGGGATGCTTTCAATGGCAGTACCGGAGTCTATCAAATTGCTAGTGGTGAGTCACTTGCCAGAAGCAGTGGTAATTGGTTGCCCAGAAACGACGGCGGGTGCTATTGCATTTTTGCCTGAGTTAGTCTTAGAGAAGTTACACCAACCCTCTGGTAGCTATCAGGCTTCAAATCAGACTTATAATGCGATCGCATGTGGTCCTGGTTTAACAAAGGATGCTAAGGATATAGTGCAAGGGGTTTTAGCTGCCCAATGCCCAATGGTTTTGGATGCGGATAGTTTAAATATCCTGGCGGAACTGATCACTATTCCCACTTTGTTGAAGCGTCTAGGCCAGACCGTGTTAACGCCTCATGTTGGAGAGTTCCGACGTTTATTTCCTGATTCGGCAGAACTGTTACCGGATCGAGTCAAGGCGGTGCGGAAGGCATCCCAACTGAGTCGGTCTGTGGTGTTGTTAAAAGGAGCCAGGAGTGCGATCGCAAATCCTATGGGCTCGGTTTGGCTGATTCCTGAAAGTACACCAGCTCTAGCCCGAGGGGGGAGTGGCGATGTCCTCACGGGATTAGTGGGAGGCTTATTGGCTCAGCCAGTTCTGTCTGAGCATCCTTTGGAGGCAATAGTGGCAACGGCAGCCTGGTGGCATGCCCAAGCAGGAATTTTAGCGGCTCAGGAGCGGAGTGAGTTGGGGGTCGATGGGGTAACCTTGGCGGAGTTTTTGATGACAGTGGTGAGAGGGAATAGGGAGTAGGGAATAGGGAACAGGGAATAGGGAACAGGCAAGAGGCAAGAGGCAAGAGGCAAGAGGCAAGAGGGAAAACTAATCTGACTCCCCATCTCCCCATCTCCCCATCTCCCCATCTCCCCACACTCCCTGCTCCCTGCTCCCTACTCCCTACTCCCTCTTGTTAACAAATTAAACCTAGAGCTTTCTCTTTAATTTTATCTTCGTCAATCTTTTCTTTGAGTTCACTATCTGTATATCTGCCTTCTAAGGCTTCTAATGCTGCTTTTTTGAGGGCTGTCTCAAAGGCATCGGTTAAAATTTCTAATAATTCCTCTTGATTGGCATAATATCCCCCTGATTTTCGCCGTTTGTTCACTCGTTTAATATTTTTGCTGGCATTATAAATAGAAAATTCCCAAGAGCGGGTAGTGCGTTTTTCTACTTCTTGTTTGATTAAATGTAATAATAATATGACTGCATAGCTATAAATTTTATTTAGTTTATCCTCCCTTGACATTTCTTCTAGTTCATCAACAATTTCTAAGGCTTTATGATAGTTTCTTTCTTCAATGAGTTGACGTAATAAGGTTAATTCTTCCATATTCTGGGTTGATGGCATTAGGGAATCGGGAATCGGGAGTCGGGAATCGGGAGTCGGTACTATGAAAAAATTATAGCTATTAATTTATCATAACTACTCTATAAGAGCCGACTTTTTTAATTAAGCAGCTATTCTTCGAGCACTTCATCAGCCATCTGCACAATCTCTCTATACAAGCGATCGCTCACTCTAAATCCGGCTTGATTGATTAGATCATCGACAATCGGTTTCACTGCTGTAATCAATCCCTGTTTCTTGGCAGCTAAAAGCAATCCCAGAATACCTGTAAATTTTCATCCAAACCGAGATGCAATTACTCTTGCCTGATAATCATCAATCAGTAATCGATTGGCGTTGAGTTCAATTGCTAAAGCGATCGCTTCAGATTCTCCTGCATCAATTTCAAGCCTAAGTTCTGCAACCAAGCTACGATTCGTAGCTTGTCGAGTCTGAATCCAGGATAGAGTTTGCACTTCTTCCGACCCTGGAACCTCGTATGGTAGATCTACCATCTCATTGTAAACCGCTTGAGGAATTATCAACACTCCATAGAGCTGCCGCAGTATATCAATTTTTTGAATCGCTGATAAATTAGTAATGGGTGATGTGTTACTAACCACGATCATATATCGCCCAATTCCTTCAATGTTTGAATGTCTTGTTGAAAATCTTCACGGTCATAATTGATACAAATGCTCCGATTAGAGAGTGCTTGTTGAAATTCAATTAGGTGCATGCCAGCTAGCTCACGGGCTTTACCAATACTAATTCTTTTCTGTTTATATAGCATAATGGCAATCTCAAGCTTCAAATCGGCTGCCGATAGTTTAGCAGCTTGCAACAACTCATCAGAAATTACAACACTCATAACCGACTCAGCATTATAAACCCATTGTTTTGATTCTAGCTCAATGGTTTCCTATTCAGAAGCATCAACTTATCCAGGTATTGGCGGACTATCAGCCGATTTTTCGATTTCGGATTTTCTTTGCTTTTGGAGCAAGAACTCAGCAAATTCAAACACTAATTGACGTTGCTTTGGCGACAATACCTGCAAAACTGCCAGCACATCATGTGGAATTACCATCGGTGGGGATTTTGATGTTCCCATAGACTACTCCTATATAGCACTACCCATTAAGATGTTTGACATTGTCAGCCATGCAAAGCGCGAGTGGGGGAAACCACGGCAGTCGCTCATGGGGGGGACCCCCAAGACCGCGCTGCCTTCCCAAGACCGCGCTGCATCGCTTCTAAACTCCGAAACCTACTCCTAGCTTACTTTTGACTTCTGACTTCTCACTTCTGACTTGCGCGTAGCGCTATAAATCATCGGGATTGATGCCAAGGGTACGCAATTTTTCTGCCAATCGTTCTGCCCGT
Source organism: Moorena sp. SIO3I6 (assembly GCF_010672095.1). Taxonomy (NCBI): domain Bacteria; kingdom Bacillati; phylum Cyanobacteriota; class Cyanophyceae; order Coleofasciculales; family Coleofasciculaceae; genus Moorena; species Moorena sp. SIO3I6. The sequence continues at coordinate 57,955 of NZ_JAAHHU010000031.1, forward strand.
TGGCGTTCTTGTTTTGCCCGTTGGCGTTCCTGTTCTGCCCGTTGGCGTTCTTGTTCTGCCCGTTCTGCTGAAGTCTCAATCCAATTACCAACTCCATCATACCAACGCAGCCACAACCCTTGTGTTTCTTGATATTTCCCAAGCCAGACTCCTAACCCTAATTCCAGTTCTGGAATCCAAAATTTAGGTTCAGAAAGTTCTACTTCCTGATACTGGGTGGGCATTAATTGAAACACTCGCAACTGGTTTTCATAACGGTCAAAGACCACATAGTAAGGAATGCGCATATACTGCTCATAAGCTTGCCATTTGCTTGGTGGCTTGTTGGCAGACCTTAGGGTTTGTCCTAAATCTTCAGCTTCGGTACCTGGTGATAGGAGTTCCACTACCAAAAATGGCGCTCTTCCTTCCTGCCAAACCACATAATTCCAGCGCAGGTCTTCTTGTTTTTCAGCAGGAGTTACATCTAATACCAGAAACCAATCTGGTCGCTTATGCCATAAGTAATGACGACTGTTGTAATATACATTCAGGTTTGTAGCAATGAACATCTCCTCCCTGGGATAGTTGGGAGGTTGGCAGGTTTCTCGCAGTAGTTGGGGTTGGAAGTCGTGAAATTCGTCAGGCAAACCAGGTTCCTCCCGGTCTTAACGAGGTGGATCAGTATTTGTGAATTTAGAATGAAGAATTTAGAATGAAGAATTTAGAATGAAGAATTCACCATTCTGCCTTCACCATTCTCCATTCTTACAAACAACCTCCCCTTCACCTAACACCAAAGGCGAACAACCTTTTTGATTTAAGAATTAATAATTTAAAATGCGCGAATTGGTAATTATCCATTCTTAATTCTACATTCTCAATTCTACATTCTCAATTCTACATTCTTCATTCTGAAGATTCTTCTTCACCAATAGGATTAGGAACATCAAAAATAATCACAAATTCAGCCTCGGGCATCAGCCGTTTAAGAGCTGTCATATGACCCTCCGCATTGGATCGGTTACGGAAACGAGCGACAACGACTCGTTGCATCTGTGGTAACAAGCGAACGATTGCCCATGGGTATAGGCGTTGACTGTACGACATAATAAAATTACCTCCTTTTGAGTGGGAGACCCAGAGCCAGCCCGTGACGCTCTAACATCTGTGGGCTGGCTCTTCACTTATCTCCTTTTGAGTGTTCCTTTTTCTAGAATAGCATAAAAATTGCATAATTATAACATATTTTGAAAATTTTTGTAACAATTTTTTGATGGAGAGGGAACAGCGGATCTGGGAACAGCGGATCTGGGAACAGGGAATAGTAAGTGCGATTGACTTGCTTGTCACGCTACGCGATGCTCCAAAAGAGCCGCTACGCGATTGACCTGCTTGTCACGCGGGGCGCGTTCGCTTTTACTGATCACAGCTAGATGCGATCGCATTTACTGATCAAAGCTAGATGCGATCGCATTTACTGATCACAGCTAGATGCGATCGCATTTACTGATCACAGCTAGATGCGATCGCATTTACTGATCACAGCTAGATGCGATCGCATTTACCGATCACAGCTAGATGCGATCGCATTTACTGATCAAAGCTAGATGCGATCGCATTTACCGATCACAGCCAGATGCGATCGCATTTACCGATCACAGCTAGATGCGATCGCATTTACCGATCACAGCTAGATGCGATCGCATTTCCGTATCACAGCCAGATGCGATCGCATTTACCGATCACAGCCAGATGCGATCGCATTTACCGATCACAGCTAGATGCGATCGCATTTACTGATCAAAGCTAGATGCGATCGCATTTTCGAGACCACAGCTAGATGCGATCGCATTTACTGATCAAAGCTAGATGCGATCGCATTTTCGAGACCACAGCTAGATGCGATCGCATTTACCGATCACAGCTAGATGCGATCGCATTTACCGATCACAGCTAGATGCGATCGCATTTACCGATCACAGCTAGATGCGATCGCATTTACTGATCAAAGCTAGATGCGATCGCATTTACTGATCACAGCTAGATGCGATTGACCTGCTTGTCACGCGGGGCGCGTTCGCATTTACCGACCATAGCCATCTGCGATCACATTTATCTACCACAACCCATACTCTTCCCCCGATTCCCGATTCCCGATTCCCGATTCCCAATTCTAAATTCGCGCATTCTAAATTCGCGCATTCCCGATTCCCTGTAGTATCCACTGTCTAGAGAGGTATTTTTCACTTACGATTGAAAATTGTTATAGTTACGGGTTATTCAACAGGAAAACAAAGGGAGCTCTTGCCGAAATACCACCTGTAATTTCTGAAGCTTACAATAGTGATGGTTAAGGGAACAGGGAACAGGGAATCGGGAATCGGGAACAGTGATGCCCTAAATCAAGACAGGGAATCAACCTCAAAGAAGACTGTAGCTCATAACTGCAAGAAATGCCATATTTGGAGTTTAGGCAAAAGGTAATAGGCAATAGGGAAAAAATCTTGTGTATGTCAGATGGTGGTGCGTTACGGGACGGGCTTTAACAGGGGCGAAGAGTCTCAAAATCATAGGCTTTCTGTCCCTAACGCACCCTACACCCTACACCCTACACCCTACTCCCTATTCCCTATGGTGGTGCGTTACGGGACGGGCTTTAACAGGGGCGAAGAGTCTCAAAATCATAGGCTTTCTGTCCCTAACGCACCCTACACCCTACACCCTACACCCTACTCCCTACTCCCTGCTCCCTACTCCCTGCTCCCTACTCCCTCCTACCTAACCAATTGAAAACCTTTAATAGTCGCTTGTTAACCTATTCACAACTTCAGCACAAATCATGAAAAACAACTCAGAAATACCAATCCCCAATCCTGCCCAAACCATGATGGCGGATGACCAATCCATGACCAATTCACCAGAAACTATGGACAATCAAGACCTAGGGATGGCAACCGCCCCATCCATGGAAAGCCCAAAAGAAGTCATCAACGTTGACGCCCAACATTCCTATCCTCCCTATCCTCCCTATAACCCACCATCCCTAACCCTTGACACAATTACTACTGTGACTATGCCAGTGCTGACTCCTGGTAACAATGGTGACGCCGTGCGATTTTTGCAGCAGATCCTAATCAGCTTGGGCTACACCATTGTTAAATTTAACGCCAATTTTGACCGATATACCTACCTAGGTGTAACTCAATTCCAACGCAACAACCGTTTGAAAGTGGATGGAGTAGTTGGCTGGCATACCTGGCGTAAGTTGGGTGAAGCTAGTGTCTCCCGGCGTCGTTACTAGGGAGTAGGGAAAGTTGAATGTAGAATTAAGAATGTAGAATTAAGAATGTAGAATTAAGAATGTAGAATTAAGAATGTAGAATTAAGAAGGTAGAAGGGAGAAGGGAGAAGGGAGAATTAAGAAGGTAGAAGGGAGAAGGGAGAAGGGAGAAGGGAGAAGGGAGAATGGTTAATTTTAAATTCTTAATTCTTAATTCTCAATTCTCAATTATTAATTCTCAATTCTTAATTCTTAATTCTTAATTCTCAATTCTCAATTATTAATTCTCAATTCTCAATTATTAATTCTCAATTCTCAATTATTAATTCTCAATTCTCAATTCTCAATTCTCAATTCTTAATTCTCAATTCTTAATTCTCAATTCTCAATTCTCAATTCTCAATTCTTAATTCTCAATTCTTAATTCTCAATTCCCTATTGATTAATCATTGGTCAAGGAAAAATTGACAAAAATATTCTATAGTTTCACTATTGCTCAAACCCGTCTAGAATCTCATCTGGCAACGGGGCATCAAAATCATCTGGGACTTTGAACTGGCCTAGACAGAGTGCAAATGGACGTAACTGCTTTTGAGGAGGAGTGGTTTCAGACTTAGGAGCATCCATGATTGATTACCCTAAACTATAGTCCACTTTATTCTAGCTGGGAGTAGGGAACAGGGAACAGGCAAGAGGCATGCATGCAAGAGGCAAGAGGCAAGAGGGAACGCTGAGCTGACTCCCGATCTCCCCAGACTTTCGACAGTTGAGAAAACCGTTGCACTGAGCACATAGTTCCGAAACTCCCCCCCCCCGAAGTCGCTTTTCCTAATCAATAGTGATCACAAAACCGTTGCACTGGCCGCACAGTTGAGACACTTGGGACACTCCCCTTGCTCCGAAGTCCCGTTTTTATCAATAGGTATCAGAAAACCGTTGCACTGGCCGCACAGTTGATAAAACCATTGCACTGGCCGCACAGTTAATAAAACCATTGCACTGACCGCACACTTCCTCCTGTTCCCAGATCCGCTGTTCCCTGTTCCCTACTCCAAAAACCGTTGCACTGACCGCACACTTCCGACACTATTGCCTATTGCTAGCATGCCTATTGCCTACTCCCTACTCCCTGCTCCCTACTCCCTACTCCCTTCTAATTGCTATACTCAAACCGTTGGCTCTGGAACCGTGATCATGTACCAAATTCAGTTGAAGGAAGCAGAGACTAGACTCGCGGAACTACTTGAAGCAGCAGCAGCAGGGGAAGAGGTTGTCATCCTCGGTAGTGATGGGAAATCGTTTAGAATTGTGCCAATGATGGCAGTACAAGCAACGCCTAAGTTTGGTAGCGCTAAGGGGTTAGTTAAAATGTCAGAGGATTTTGACCAGCCGTTATATAGCAATTCTCTTTCCCATGAGGTACAAAGGGATCCCCCTAAATCCCCCTTATAAAGGGGGACTTTGAAGTTCATAAGCGTACCTCATAAATGCTAGAAACGTTATAATATTCTAGGGAACAGTGTATCTATTGATTTTTGAATCATTATAAAACGTAAATGTAGCAATGCCTGCTAAGGATATATTTCATGATGTTGTTAAAAAAGCGCTTGTCCAAGATAATTGGGTAATTACTCACGACCCCTTAACCTTAGATTTACGCGATCGCCAATTGCATATCGACTTAGGTGCCGAAAGGTTAATTGGTGCACAGAAGGAGAATCAGCAAATTGCTGTTGAAATTAAAAGCTTTGTCTCATCTTCTAGTGTTTTTCAATTTCATTTAGCGTTAGGGCAGTTTTTGAATTACCGAATCGTACTAAGCCTCAAACAACCACAAATAGTACTTTATTTGGCTGTTCCTTTATCGATTTACGACGATTTTTTTTGTGAAGAGCTCCCTCAACTTAGTATTAAAGAGTATGAAGTTAAGCTGTTAGTATTCGATCCTAACCAGGAGGTAATTGTGCAATGGATAAATTAAACCAGTATCGTGAAGCGATTAAAAAAATCTTGACCGATTACAGCAAGATAAAACCTTCGTTTGGTGATATAGACCGCTATACTTCCTTTGATCTAGAAAACGACCACTATCAAATATTCAGTGTGGGTTGGGAAGAGCATCGCCGTGTCTATGGCTGCTTGATTCACATTGATATTATCAATGACAAGATTTGGATTCAATATGATGGGACGGAATATGGTGTAGCGAATGAGCTTACTGATGTGGGAATTCCTAAGTATGACATTGTATTAGCCTTTCACACTCCGTTTATGCGTCGGTATAGTGATTTTGCGGTCGGTTGAAGGGAATAGGGAGTAGGGAGTAGGGAGTAGGGAGTAGGGAGTAGGGAGTAGGGAGTAGGGAGCAATGGAAAGAGCCCGTATTCAAAATTTTTTGTGAGTTGAATCGCAGAATTTTTCTTATACAGTAAGCTTTCTAAGTTTTTTGACTGTAAATTTAGCATAAAAGGTACTGAAGAACCGATTTTGCTTTTGTTTCAGGATTGTGACAGCATAGGGATACAGCGTTTTTCATAACTATCAGGTAGACAGGATTTTTTCCCTCTTCCCACTTCCGACTTCCGAAGTCCCTACTCCCTACTCCCTACTACTCCCTACTCCCTGCTCCCTACTCCCTAAAACCCAAGAATTTTTACCTCACCCAAATAAGAATTGCCATCAGTGAAGAACCGATTTTGCTTTTGTTTCAGGATTGTGACAGCATAGGGATACAGCGTTTTTCATAACTATCAGAGGGAATAGGGAGTAGGGAGTAGGGAGTAGGGAGTAGGGAGTAGGGAGTAATGGAAAGAGTCCGTATTCACAATTTTTTGTGAGTTGAATCGCAGAATTTTTCTTATACAGTAAGCTTTCTAAGTTTTTTGACTGTAAATTTAGCATAAAAGGTACTGAAGAACCGATTTTGCTTTTTTTTCAGGATTGTGACAGCATAGGGATACAGCGTTTTTCTTAACTATCAGGTAGACAGGATTTTTTCCCTCTTCCCTCTTCCCTCTTCCCTCTTCCCTCTTTCCTCTTTCCTCTTCCCTCTTCCCTACTCCCTACTCCCTACTCCCTACTCCCTACTCCCTCTTCCCTACTCCCTACTCCCTACTCCCTACTCCCTACTCCCTACTCCCTAAAAAAATCTACCTCACCCAAATAAGAATTGCCATCAATGTCAGATATTAATAATTTTAAAGACTTACTAATTTGGCAAAAAGCCATGGATATAGCCGAAAAGTGTTATTTATTAACTAAATTTTTTCCTAAAGAAGAATTATACGGTATGGTTCAACAAATTAGGAGAGCTGCAGTTTCTATTCCAGCCAACATAGCAGAGGGATATGGGAGAAGGTCAACTCCTGAGTACATTAGATTTCTTAATATTGCCCAAGGGTCAATTAATGAATTAGAAACACATCTTATTTTATCTTCTAGAGTAGGACTATCTAAGCAAGCAGATATAGAATTGATTGTTTCTTTACTCACAGAAGAAACTCGAATGATTATTGCTCTGATTAGAAAGCTAGAGCAATGATAGGGAGTAGGGAGTAGTAGGGAGTAGGGAGTAGGGAGTAGTAGAAAGAGGCCGTATTCAAAAAAATTTTTTAGTTGAATAAGGGAGTAGGGAGCAGGGAGTAGGGAGCAGGTAAGAGGGAAGAGCCAAAAAATCGGCTCTTCTGTACCTGATAGTTATGCAAACCGCCGTAATTATATTACCTGCTACCTGTTCCTTTACACTAAAATAGTACGTCCTAAACCATACTTCGGTTGCTATAACTTTAAAAAAGTTATAGCGTTTCTAGGACTCATGAGGTACACGGGATTGTTTCACTCTTGGCTATTGGCTATTGGCTATTGGCTAATCCCTACTCCCTACTCCCCAGCTCCCCTACTCCCTACTCCCTACTCCCTACTCCCTACTCCCCACTCCCCACTCCCCACTCCCGACTCCCGATTCCCCATCTCCCCACTCCCCACCCTCCCACCCCCCTCTCATCCACCCCCCCCCCCTCCTCCCAAAACCACCTCCCC